>JAHUZY010000273.1 GCA_019264505.1 Phenylobacterium sp.
GTCCGGGAGCGGCGGGCGCCAGATCAGAACGAGCGCTTCAGGGTCACCCGCCACTCGCGGCCCTTGCCGGGAATGGCCGCCAGATTGGCGTAGGAGTCCGCCGCGGGGGTGAAGAAGAGCTCGTCGAACACGTTATCGACGTTGAGCGAGGCGTGGAACGGCCCCCTCGCATAGAAGAGCGACAGGTTGGCCGTGGTGTATTCCGGATAGGTGATCGGGTTTTCCACCGTCTGGGCCGTCTCGCTGACCGAGGTCGCCCCAAAGACGCCGCCCACCTGGCCCCAGTCATACTCGTCGCTGGTGTAGCTGCCATAGAGGCTGAGCACGGTGCGCGGGATCAGGGTGTAGGCATAGTCGCCGCCCCGGCCCGGCAGGCTCGAGAACTCCCAGACCACATAGGTGCCGCCAAAGGCGTTCAGCGGGTCTACGCCGGTCACGTAGTAGGGGATGTAGGAGAAGCTGGAGTCCGGCCCCTTGACCGTGGTGCGCTGGGTGTTGCCGGCGAAGGTGAAGGACAGGTTGTCGGTGGCCAGGTAGCGGATCTCCACCTCCACGCCCTTGGCCCGGGTGCCGCGCACAGTGGGGTTGGGTCCGCCGGTCAGCTGGGTGCGGTTCTGCCGGTAGCCGGCCACCGAGCCCACCAGGGAGCCCGACAGAAGCTGGAACTTCACCCCGGCCTCGGCCAGGTCGGAGTCCGACAGCCAGGAGTCCGACTGGATCAGGGAGGGCGCGATGTCGCCGGCTTGGCTCATCTCCAGGGCCGCGGTCTCGGCATAGGTGATGTAGGGCATCAGGCCGAAGTCGAACTGATAGGTCAGGGAGGCCGAATAGGTCCCCTTGCCCTGGCTGTCCTCGAACTTGCCCGGCGGCTGGTAGCTGACGAGACCCGTGTCCTCGGCCTCCACCTCATAGTGGTCGTAGCGACCGCCCAGGATCAGGTTCAGACGCTCGCCAATGAAGATGTCGGAGGTGACGAAGATGCCGGCCTGGCTCCAGGTGGAGCTGTTGTCGTTCTCCCACTGCAAGCCGTAGGTCTCGGGCGAGAAGGGATCATCGATGATGTCGGTGGGCGTGGCGCCGAACGCGATGTCCCGCCGGTCGAGCGCGATCAGGCCCGAGTTGAAGCTCTCCATCCGCCGTCCGTCGAAGGCCCGATACGAGGCGCCGACAAAGGACTTCGACGTGACCAGGCCGACATCATAGTCGAAGTCGTAGGTGACCCTGGCCTCGCCCACCTGGGAGTCGAACATGGCCGGATAGCCGTAGGAGACGAACCGCTTGTTCTTCAGCTCGTCATAGAACAGCTGGAACTTCAGCGCCGAGCCGTTGTCGAAGTCGCGGATCAGGTCGAAATAGCCCGTCCGGGTCCAGGAGTTCGAGAAGTCGGCGTCGCTGATATAGACGGTCCGCGGATCAAGCTTGGTGGTCCCCACGCCCACGTCCAGGGTGTGCTTGGCGTCGCTGCTCGGGAAGCCGTAATAGGCGATGTAGAGGGCCGAGGCGTAGGGATAGAAGCCGATCTCATTGGGGGTCAGCTTGCCGTCCCCGTTGGCGTCCACCAGGCTGGTGTCGCGGCCGGTGATATAGGTCTGGTTGTCGATCAGGTCCTGGGTCAGGCGGTTCCAGCCCGGGGTCTGCACGTCCCCGTCGGAGTGGAAGGCCATGCCGCCGAACGCCGTACGCCATCCGCCGCCCAGCTCCAGGTCCACCGAGGCCTGCAACATCTCCCGGCGCGGCGAAATCCCGCGGTAGAAGCTGTCGGAATTCTCCGCCTGGCCATAGAGGTTCAGCCCCCCTTCCAGGCCCCCGAAGTTCAGGGGAATGCTGATCTGACCCGAGGCTTCCTTGCGGTTATAGGAGCCCACCGTGAAGTCCGCCTCGCCCGAAATCTCCGAGATATAGGCGCCTTCGGTGCGGCCGGACTTGGGCACGAAGTTGAGCATGCCGCCCACCTTGCCCGCCCCATAGATCGGCGTCGGCGGCCCGCGCACGATCTCGATCTGCGCCGCATTGGCGATGGGGGTGGAATAGGTGCCGCGGTTCTCGATCCTCTTGAAGCCGCGGAAATAGTTCTCCGCCAGGGTGCCGCGGATGTTGAGGGCGCCGGCCACGCCATAGAAGCTGGCCGTATAGGTCCCAGGCGAAATGGCCGTCAGGTCGTCGATGCTCTCGATGCCGTAACGCTCCAGCGTCACGTCGCTGGCGAAGCTCGCCGAGCGAGGCGTTTCGATCAGCGCCTTGTCCAGACCAAAGACGCTGTCGCTGGGGTCCTTTTCCAGCAGGCCGGTCCGGTCCTGCGCGGTGACCACGACCTCGTCGACCATATCAACCTGCGCCCAGGCCAGGCCCGGACTTGCGATCAGCGCGGACAGGGAGGCGCCCGCGACCAACATGAGTCTCTTTGACATATCGCCCTCTTCAGGAGGGGCGCGGACCCTCCGCCGGGTGGCGGTTATCCCCGCGTCCGCGCGCCTCTTGAAGGAGAAAGTCTCGCGACCGTGGCCTCAGGTCAAAAATGTCTCGTGAAATGTCAGTCGGAATTTCAGAGGCGCCCGTCCAGCGTTCAAAATTCCCGCCCCGGCGCCCACCTGCGGATCAGCGCCAGATCACAGCTCAACCTGCAGGCGCTGCTGGGGCCTCCGGGCTCGCGGATGGCGCGTCCTCCTCCCCCCGGCCGGTCAGGGATCGCTTGACGGTCTGGGGCATGGTGCCCAGCACCAGGATCATGCCAGCCCGCGCGCCCTCGGCGTCCCGGGCGGCGATCCGCTGGGCCACGGCCCGGTGCAGGCAGATGTCGGCCAGCCGCTCTTCTTCCGTGGTCGTGCCCATGGAATAGACCCAGAAGCGGGCGGCCTTGTGCTGCAGGGGGATCAGAATACGGGCCAGGGCGGCGTTGCGGCTGGCCCGGGCGATCAGGGCGTGGAACCTCTGGTCCATGGCGATCAGGGCCCGGCGGTCCTGCTCCCGATCGGCCCGCTCGGCGTCGTCAAAGGTCGAGGCGATCTGGGCGATCTCCTCAGGCGTCGCGTTCTTGGCCGCCATGGCCGCGCAGTGGGGCTCGATCAGGGCCCGGGCCTCATAGCCCTCGCGCAGATCCACCAGATCCAGGGGCGACACGGTGGTCCCGGCCCGGGACCGGCGAACCACCATGCCCTCCAGGGCCAGGCGGCCGAGCGCGTCACGGATGCCGGCCAGGCCGGTACTGTAGCGTCGGGTCAGGGTCTGCTCGTCGAGCCGCGCCCCAGGCGGCAACTCGCCGAGGATGATGTCGAGCAGGATCTGTTCGTAGGCGCGGGCCTTCTGGAGTTCAGGCGACCACTCACCGGAATCGGCGATGATGCTCACCGGTCCCTGATCCTTGGCCACATCCTCGGGGTTCACGCTCAAGCTCCGCACCACGCTCGTTCCTTCCTCCGACGCCGGGCTCTCATGGCCGGTCACCCTCTGGTCTAGTCTGAAATGTCAGACCGGGCCAGCGGTCGGTCAGAGCACCTGGCAGGCCTCGTTGAAGTCGAGGCGCGGATTGCGCGGGTAGACTCCCTCGGGTCGTCCCTTGCCCAGGGCCACCAGGAAGTTGGACCGCCAGCTGGTCCCGGCGAAGAAGGCCTCGTCCAGGCCGGCATTGTCGAAGCCGGACATGGGCCCGCAATCCAGACCCAGGCTGCGGGCGGCCACGATCAGATAGGCGCCCTGCAGGCTGGAATTGCGCAGCGCCGTCTCGAACCGCACCTTCGGGTCGCCAAACCAGTGGCGCGCGCTCGGGTCGTGGGGGAAGAGTTTGGGCAGCTGCTCGGCGAAGTCCAGGTCATAGGCCACGATCACGCAGACCGGGGCGGCCATGGTCTTGTCCCGATTGGCCCGGGACAGATGCGGCGCGAGCCGTTCCTTGGCTTCCGGCGAGCGGACAAAGACGAACCGTCCCGGGCCGCAGTTGGCCGAGGTGGGACCCCACTTCAGCAGATCATAGAGTCGCTCCAGGACCGCGTCGTCGATGGGCGTGTCGGACCAGGCGTTGTGGCTGCGCGCCTGACGGAACAGCTGGTCGAGAGTCGGATCGGCGAGGTCCTGCACGGGGGCTCCTTGGAGGATTGGTGACGGGCGTCGGAGGCAGAGTGTCCAGATGGACGGTCCTCTGAACAGTCCAGTTGCACATTTCCAGTAAAATTTCAGCAAGCCGCCCAACCGCTAGGCGAGACGCGTTCAGACAAGGTCTCGTGCGCCCCAGGGCAAGAACCTGGCCGCCCCCCTCCCCTAGGGTCCGCCCGGGCCGGTCGCCGGCCTGGAGCATGAGAGGAGTTTTTCGTGGGCTATCCCAACACCCTGATCTTTGTCGATCTGGCCGCCGATGATCCGGCCGCCGCCGGCGCCTTCTATGCCGAGGTGTTCGGCTGGCGCAACGACGCCCGGCCCGAAGGCCTGTATCACCGGATGGTGCCCGGCGGGCAGTTCCGCAATCCCGACGGCTCCGACAGCGAGATCGGCAATCTGCACCTGGGCATCTTCAAGACGGCCAACGCCCGCCCGCACCCTGAGCCTGGCGGCGTCGAGCCCCGCGCCGCCAGCGTCGAAGGCCGCAAGCCCCGCGTCTGGATCCTGATCAGTGACGACGACACCCCTGAGCGCATTCTGGGCGAGGCCGAGAAGCGCGGCGCGACCATCCTGTGGCGCGACCACTACTGGTCGGAATTCAACGGCTTCAACCACGCCTTCCGCGACCCCTGGGGCAATGAGATCGTCCTCTGGGGCAAGGCCGGCGCCGAGCCGGTCATCCCGGCCGACTACACCCGCGAATAGGGCCAGAGCATTTTCCGATAAGTGCGACGCGGTTATCGGATCAAAAATGCTCTAACTCATGAATTAGAGCCCTTTTTATCCGATCTGATTGAAGCAATCAGATCGGAAAGGGCTCTAGCCCGCGGGCGGGATCAGTCGCCTCGTCCGCGGGTCAGGAACTTCAGGCCGCCCGTGAGGAAGAAGCCCACCAGGCAGACCACAAACAGCCCCCAGGCGATGATCCGCACCGCCTCGATCAACAGGCCAAGGATCGCCGCGGCGATCATCACCAATAGGAATATCCCGGCCCATTTCAGCATTGTCGTCTCCAAGCTTGAGCTTGAAAACGCGACCGGACGCTCGGCGTTCCACAGAAGCGTTCTGCAGCCGAACGCTCAGTGCAGGGTCGCCCCCGCCGGCCGGCCGCAGGGGGTCTGTTCGCCCGGCTCCAGACGCGCCGGCAGGTGCAGCCCCTCATGCGCCAGCACCATGTTCAGGGCCCGGGCGAAGATGGCCACCGGCTCGGGCTGGCTGACCAGCGGCGCCAGCAGGGCGCGGGCGATCCGCATGTCGACCCGGGCGACGCCGCAGGCCACGATCAGTCGCTGCTCATCCTCTCCGTAGCCGGCGCAGGCCCCGCAGGCGATCTGCAGCGGCCGCCGCGTCTGGCGCTCCAGGGCCTCCATCATGGCCACGAAGATGGCGCCGGCCCGGTCACTGACCTGCTCGGCCATCAGCCGGCGTACGCAGGGCTGCGGCGCTTCGCCCGACAGCCGCAAGCCCGCCCAGAGGCGCAGCCCCGCCAGGATCACCTGCTCGCCGCTGGAAAGTTGGTCCGCCCCCGGCGAGGTCGTCATGCGGGCATGAGCCGCAGCGTCATCGGCCATGATCAAACACCTTTATTGCGACTAGTTCTTAATAGCGGTAGCCCGTGTTGTTCCCTCCGTCAAACCCCATCTGGGCGCCTGTTCGCGACTGACGCGTTCTTGCGATAAGCTGCGCCCATATTGAGGGAAGACCGACCATGATGATGATCGCCAAGCCGGCGGCGCGCCGCCTTCGCGCCCTGGCCGTCCTGGTGGCGCTGAGCGCCCCGGCGGGCCTGGCCGCCTGTTCGTACAGCGAGGAGCTGGGCCGCCAGCAGGTGCTGCTGGTCGATCCCGGCGCCCTGTCCCAACAGGGCGCGCAGGCCTGGGCGCAGATGAAGCAGACCTCGCGCCTGTCCAATGACGCGGCCGCCAACGCCCGGCTGCGGCGGATCGGCGGCCAGATCGTCGCCGCCACCACCCTGCGCAATCAGGCCTGGGAATATGCGGTGTTCGAGGACAAGTCGGTCAACGCCTTCGTCCTGCCCGGCGGCAAGGTGGGCGTAACCACCGGCATGATGGCCTTCGTCGCCAATGACGATGAACTGGCCGCCGTGCTTGGCCATGAGGTGGCCCACGTCATGGCCAACCATGCGGCCGAGCGCTATTCGCAGTCAGCACTGGCCCAGGTCGGCGCTGGCCTGGTGGGCGCGGCGACCCAGAACGCCGAGAGCGGCCTGGCGCAGGCGCTTGGCCGCTATGCAGGCCCCGCCCTTCAGGTCGCCGTGCTCAACCCCTACTCCCGCCAGCACGAGCTTGAGGCCGACCGCATCGGCCTGGACCTCATGGTGCGGGCCGGCTTCAGCGCCCGGCGCGGGGTGGAGCTGTGGCGGCGCATGGCCGCCCGGGGCGGCTCATCGGTCCCGGCCATTCTCTCCACCCACCCCTCGGACGCCGCGCGCGTCCAGCAGCTGGACGCCTACATCGCCGCGCGCGGCTACTCCTAAGGCGGCAGAGCGCGTTCCGATAAGTGGGACCCGGTTATCGGACAAAACGCGCTCTAAACTGAGGATCTAGAGCCTGCTCAAGCGATCAGACGGGTCCGTCTGATCGCTTCAGGCTTTAGAACTCGGCTGAGCCGCCGTCGCAGGGCACGACCGCGCCGGTCGTGTAGGCCGAGGCGCGGCTGCTGAGGAAAATGGCCACGCCGGCGATGTCCTCGGGCTGGCCGATCCGGCCGCGGGGATTGCTCTTGGCGATGGCGTCGCCGGCCTGGGCCAGCGTCGCGGCCATCATCTTCGACGGGAAGGGCCCGGGCGCAATGGCGTTGACCAGGATGTGCTCGGGCGCCAGGCGCTTGGCCAGGTGGCGGGTCAGCATGATGCAGCCGGCCTTGGAGGTGGAATAGGCGTAGGTCTCCAGGGTCGGCGGCTCGATGCCGTTGACCGAGGCGATGTTGATGACCCGCGAGGGTTCCTCGGCGGTGGCGGCCGCCCGCAGCAGGGGCAGCAGCTTCTGGGTCAGGAAGAAGATCGACTTGACATTCAGGTCGACGGTCTTGTCCCAGCCGTCCTCCGGATACTCATCGATGGGCGCGCCCCAGGTGGCCCCGGCGTTGTTCACCAGCACGTCCAGTCGGCTCTCGCGTTCCTTGACCGCATTGGCCAGGCCCTCAATGCCGGCCATGCCGCCCAGGTCGAAAGGCAGCGAGATGCAGGTCCCGTACTCCGACAGCTCCTCGGCCACCCGGTCGCAGACCTCGGCCTTGCGCGAGGAGATATAGACCTTGGCGCCGTTTTCCACATAGCCGCGGGCGATCATCTCGCCGATGCCGCGGCTGCCGCCGGTCACGAGGACGACCTTGCCCTCGACGCTGAACAGGTTCTTCAAAACACGCTCCTGGAAATTGCTGGAAAAAAGGTCGGTCAGCCGATGCGGCTGGACATGCCGCCGTCCACCGGCAGCAGGACGCCGGTGATGAAGGCGGCCTCGTCGCTGGCCAGGAACAGGGCCGCATAGGCGGTGTCCCAGGCCGTGCCCATCTTGGCCCGCAGGGGCACCCGGGCGCCCCGGGCCTGGCGGACAGCCTCCTCATCCTGGCCGGTGGCCTGGGCGATGCCGGCCACGGCCATGGGCGTGTCCATCAGACCGGGCAGGATGGCGTTGCAGCGCACCCCGTACTTGGCGTTGGACTGGGCGATGCTGGTGGTCAGGCGGTTCATGGCCGCCTTGGAGACCTCATAGGCCACCTGGGTCCCCCCGGCGATGGACGCCAGGGACGAGATGTTGACGATTGAGCCGCCACCCTGCTCCCGCATCAGGGGGATGGCCGCCTTGCTGGTCAGCCAGGCGCCTTTCAGATTGACGCTCAGGATGCGATCGAAGGCGTCTTCCTCGACCTTGTGGGCTGGGCCGTCGCCGCCGCCGATCCCCACATTGTTCACCAGGATGTCGATGCGCCCGAGGGCCTCGGTCGCCTTGGCGATCACCGCGGCGGCGCCGTCGGCCTTGGCGATATTGGCTGCGAAGGCCCCGGCCTGTCCGCCCTCGGCGGTGATCAGGTCCACCGTCTCCTGGGCCCGCTCGACGACCCGGTCGACGCAGAGGACCTTGGCGCCTTCGCGGGCGAACAGGATGGCCATGGCCCGGCCGTTGCCGATGGTCTGGCCCGGCGTCTGGCCGGCCCCGCAGACGACGGCGGTCTTGCCCTCTAACCGGCCCATCAGAAGCCCTTCAGGTCGGGATCGAGGGTCTGGCCCTCATCCAGCTGGACGCCGAAGGTGTTCAGCATCATCGAAACCTGGGTGTACTGGCCGGCCGAGAACACCACGTCCATCTTCTGCTTGTCGCTGAAATGGGCGTCCAGCGCCTTCCAGGTGGCGTCGGTGATGAACTGGTCGTGGTGCAGCTCGTCGGCCGCCCGGATCAGGGCGGCGTCGGCGGCGCTCCAGCCCGGTGCGTCGGGGCCGGCCTTGATGCGGGCGACCTCTTCGTCGGTGAGGCCCGCCTGCTTGCCGATGGGCACATGCTGGGTCCACTCGTAGCCCGAGCGGCAGAGGAAGCCGATGCGCAGGATCACGATCTCTCGCTCCCGGGCGGGCAGGCCATTGCGGCGCGACAGGATGTAGTTGCCCCACCCCATGAAGCCCTTCATCGCCTTGGGCTCGCGCACCAGGGTGCGGAAGATGTTGATCACCCGCCCGCGCTCGGCCATGGGCGCGAGAAGCTCCCGCTGGTCGGCGTCCATGTCCTTGTCGGCGAGCGGTTCGATTCTGGGCTTGGCCAGGCGCATGTCGTCCTCCGGTCGTTTCTTATGGCCCATCGACATCGCACCCCTCGCCCCGGATTTCTAGGCTCCGGTGTGCTCAAGGGGCGCCTGCGGCCACGCGATCAGACCTGCGACGGCGCCGTCCCGCTGGCGGGAACATCCTCCGCAGCGTCCCGCGCCGGGGCCTTGTGGCTGATGGCCAGGCCGATGATCGTCGGGATCAGCATGCCGGGCAGGCCCTCATAGACCTGCTCGTGCCAGCCCTGCATCCGCCAGGCGAAGGCGATGGCGACACCGCCCAGCATCAGGACGATGGCCTGGGGCTGGGTCAGACGCCGCCCCAGGGCCTGAACGATCATCAGGGGTCCGAAGGCGCAGGCCAGGGTCGACCAGGCCAGGATGACCAGGCTGAAGACGCTGCGCGAGCCGCTGAGCGCGAACCCGAGCGCCATGAGGGTGACGACGGCGGTGGTCGCCTTCATCATCCAGGCCTTCTGGATCCGGCCGCCGGCCAGGTCGCTGGTCAGCGCCGCCGAGCAGGCCAGGACCAGGGAGTCGGCGGTGGACATGGTGGCGGCGAAAATGCCCGCCAGGATCACCCCGACCAGGGCCGCCGGCAGCAGCTCCACCGCCATGGTCGGCAGGGCGAGCTCGGGATCCAGGGCGCCGAGATCGGGCAGATACAGCCGCGACATCAGGCCAACGCCCGTGGCCAGCAGGTAGAAGAGGGTGAAATAGCCATAGTACCAGCCCCGGGCCGCGGCCATGTCGCTGGGCTCGTTCAGCGCCATGAAGCGGACCATGACGTGAGGCTGGCCGATGACGCTGATCCCCGCAAACATCCAGCCGACGACGAACAGGGCCATGCCCAGTAGGCCGGGGAACAGCAGATCGTCGGGGAACAGGTTCAGGAAGCCCGGAATGGCCGCCATCTCCAGATAGGTGGCGTCCAGCCCCCCACGCCCGACCACCGCCACCACCAGCAGGAGCGTCATGGCGAAGACCATGACGATGGACTGGGCCGCATCGGTCCAGATGGAGGCTCGGATGCCGCCAAAGGCGCTGTAGGCGAGGATCAGCACCGCCGAGATGATCGCCCCGCTCTGCGGCGTCCAGCCCAGAACCCCCTGCAGGGCCTTACCGCCGGCGGCGATCTGGGCGGCGGCATAGGCGCCCAGGAAGATGACCGCGATGACGGCGGCGATCTTGCGCCAGACGCCGAAGTCCTGCCCCGACCACTTGGCCACGACCGCGCCGAACGACACCTGGCCTGAGGACTCCGTGACCTCCCGCAGGCGGCGATGAATGAACAGCGAGGCCAGGAAGTCACCGAGGATCCAGCCGACCATCAGCCACATGGCCGCGAGGCCTGTGACATAGGTGAAGCCGATCACCCCGATGAACATATAGCCGGAATTGTTGGTGGCGACGGCCGAGAGCCCGGCCAGGGAGGGCCGGATATTGCTGCTGGCGAGGTAGTAGTCCTGCTTTGAGGCCTTGGCCTTGCGCACCGACGCCAGGCCGATGGCGACGAAGGCGGCCAGACATAACAGGAATACGATCATCGTCATGGCGCAGCCTCGTGACGTTCAATGCTCAGGTCAAAATCGGTTCGAAAACAAAGCGCCCGCGGCGCGGGGCCGCGGGCGAAAATACTGGCCCTCAGGCCGCGCTGCGCAGAGGTCGGGCGAGCGCGCCGTCCTCCTCCACCAGGCGGCGATGCAGGGCGATGACGGCCGCGGCGTAACTGTCCTCTGAGACGACAAACTGGATGTCGACCCGGCGGGACAACTGCTGCAGGCCGAGCACCTCGACCCCGCCTTCGCCGAGCGCCAGCGTCGCCCGACTGGTCAGTCCGGGCACGTTCAAATCGCTGCCAATAACCGCAACAATGGCCACTTTTCGGGTCGAAATGGCCGCATTTGGGAACATCTCTTCGAGGTCTGAGATGACCCGTTTCACCTGCTTGGGATTGGCGTCCAGGTGGTGGGTGATGGTGTTGGCGTTGGACGCCTTGGAGACAATCCGCACATCGTGGCGCGACAGAACCTCAAGGATTCCAGAGTCATAGCCCTTCACCCCGACCATGTCCTGCTCCAGCAGCTCCAGGGTGGTGACCCCCTTCATGCCGGCGATGATCTCCACCCGCGGCGTCTCGGAGATGAACGCCCCACAGATCGAGGTGCCCTGGTCCTCGGGTTCAAAAGTATTCTTTACGATCAAGGGGATACCGGCGTGGCGCAGGCCCCGCGCGGCCCGGGGATGGATCGCCTCCATGCCCAGATTGGCCAGCTGGTCGGCCACGTCGTAATTGGTCCGACCGATCTTCCGCACCGCCTCGGCGCCCACCAGGTTGGGGTCGGCGCTGGAGAGGTGGAACTCCTTGTGGATGATGGCCTCGCGGGCGCCGGTCAGGACGGCGATGCGGCTGAACACCACCTCGCTATAGCCCCGGCCGAATTCCTTCATCAGACCTTCGCGGCGCTGGCCAAAGCCGGTGGCGATGGGCAGTTCAGCGGCGACGTCCACATCGGCGAAGGCGTCCTGGATGCGTTCGTCAAGGGTCAGGGGCCGCTTGTCGTGCCAGGCGGTGAGGTCGACGAAGCGGGCGTTCACGCCGCGCCGGCGCAGCTCCAGCGTCAGGTTATGGGCGCTGTGGGCCTCGCCGAGGGAGGCCAGCATCTCGCGCGCCGCGCCCAGCTGGGTGTCCAGCCGGAAATGGCCGTGGGCGCAGAGGCGCTGCAGGTCACTGAGCGCCGAGCGGGCGTCCTCGATGCGCGCCAGGATGAAGGCGTCGGCGGTCTGGCGGTCCTCGCCCTCAGCAAACCGATCGGCGTTGATCTTCAGCATCTCGGCCTGCAGGCGGGCCATGGCGTCCAGCCAGGCTGAGGCCTCCAGGGCCGAGGCCCCGGCGAACAGGGCGTAGACGCCGGGCGTCCCGGTCTTCTTGTGTTCGAGCAGCTGGTTGGTGATGCCGGCATAGGCCGAGACCACGAAGATGCGGCCATAGAGGTCGGCGCCCTGGCGGTCGCCCACCAGGATATTGTCCATCACCGCGTCGGTGTTGGAGATCGACGTGCCGCCGATCTTCTCG
Organism: Phenylobacterium sp.; assembly: GCA_019264505.1. GTDB lineage: Bacteria > Pseudomonadota > Alphaproteobacteria > Caulobacterales > Caulobacteraceae > Phenylobacterium. Next base: position 11,942 of record JAHUZY010000273.1, read on the forward strand.
ACTGTATGTCCGTTCATCAGGCCGCCCTCACCTGCTGGGCCAGGCTCCCGGACACGGGCTCCAGGCGTTGGGTATGTTCCCGCGCGGCGATGAATTCCGGGCGCGGGCGTTCGGCCCCGAAGGGCCTTTCAAGGCGGTTGGCCCAGGCGTTGTAGACCATGAAGGCGTTGGCCCGGGGGTACGGCGTGATGTTGCCGTTGGACCCGTGCATGGTGTTGCAGTCGAAGATCACCACCGAGCCTGCGGGGCCCGTGGGCGCGACGATGCCATGCTGCTCGGCCAGCCTGGCCAGGCTGTCACGGTCGGGCACGCCGTACTCCTGCTTGCGCAGGGACTGCTTGTAGTGGTCCTCCGGCGTCTCGCCGACGCAGGTGACGAAGCTCTTGTGCGAGCCGGGCATCAGCATCAGCGGCCCGTTGAACTCGAAATTGTCGACAAGCTGGACCGACATGGAGATGGCGCGCATCCGCGGCATGCCGTCCTCGGTGTGCCAGGTCTCGAAGTCGGAGTGCCAGTAGAACTCCTTGCCGTCGAAGCCCGGCTTGTAGTTCAGCCGGGTCTGATGGAGGTAGACCTCGTCGCCCAGGATGTGGTTGGCGATCGCCACCAGGCGCTCGTCGGCGGCCAGCCGCCCGAGCAGGGCGCTCTGCTGGTGCACCGCGAAGATCGAGCGAAGGGCGCCCGAGGACGGTTCGGCCACGATGGTCTGCGGATCCAGGGTGGCTGGAATGCCGCGCAGGCGGTTCATTTCCGCCTGCAAGGTGGCGATTTCGTCGGCTTCGAAGACGTTTTCCAGCACCAGGAAACCATCGCGCTCGAAGGCTTCGTGCTGCGCCTGGCTGAGCGGCGATTCCGAATGCCAGTCGCTGTGGATCACGGGGTCCTTGCGCGCCAGCCACTGCGGCTGGTCGGCGACCCGCGAGGGATAGAGATCGGTCATAAAAGGCTCCTTCCGCCTCGGGGCTCCTGACCGGCCCCCTCGGGGGGCGGGTCGGAGGCTCCATCAAGTCAAAGGGTGGACGTTGCGGGCGGCGTCACGCCGCCCCGGCCCGCCTCAGACGGTCTCGGCTTCCAGCGGGTAGGCGCCGGTCTCGTCATGGACCTCCAGCCCGTTGAGGGGCGGGTTGAACACACAGGCCATCTTCATCTCGGACTTGGCCCGGAGGATGTGCTTGTCGTGCTTGTCCAGGGCGTACATCACGCCGGGCTTGATCTGATGGACCTCGCCGGTGGCGATGTCTTCGATCGAGCCCTCGCCGGAGACGCAGAAAACCGACTCCAGGTGGTTCTGATAGTGCATAGGCAGCTCAGCGCCGGCGTAGATGGTGGTCATGTGGAAGGAGAAGCCCATCTGGTCCTCCTTCAGCAGCAGGCGGGTGCTCTCCCAGCCCTTGGTGACCACCCGGCGGCGGGTCTGCTCGGCTTCGTGCAGGTCGCGTACGATCATTGAAGATACTCCTTAGGCCGCCGAGCCGAGCGCCTGGCGCTCAGCCACCTCGGCGACACAGTCGGCAAGAATGTCGAGGCCGGCGTCGAGGTCGGCGTCGGTGATGTTGAGGGGCGCCAGGACCTTGAGGATCTGGTCGTGGGCGCCGCTGGTCTCGATGATCAGGCCGCGCTTGAAGGCCGCATCGACCACGGGGTCGGAGACCTCGCTGGAGCCGACGTCCAGCCCGCACATCATGCCGCGGCCCTTGATCCCCTTGACCACGCTGCGATTGGCGAGCGCGATCTCCCGCAGGCGCTTGCGCAGGCGCTCGCCCTTTTTCTGGACCTCGGCGGCGAAGCGATCGTCGGACCAGAAGGTGTCGATGGCCGCCTTGGCGGTGACAAAGGCGTGGCAGTTGCCGCGGAAGGTGCCGTTGTGCTCACCCGGCGACCACTGGTCCAACTCCGGCTTCACCAGCACCAGGGCCATGGGCAGGCCCATGCCCGACAGGGACTTGGCCATAGTGATGATGTCCGGCTTCACCCCCATGTTTTCGAAGCTGAAGAAGGTCCCGGTGCGGCCGCAGCCGGCCTGGATGTCGTCGACGATGAACAGGGCGCCGTGCTTGTGGGCGATCTTCTCGATCTTGCGCATCCACTCGGCCGAGGCGACGTTCAGGCCGCCCTCGCCCTGGACCGGCTCGACGATGATCGCGGCGGGATCATCGACGCCCCCTGAGGGATCGCTCAGCATCTGGTCGAGCTGGGCGGCGGTGTCCACGTCGTCGCCGAAATAGCCGCAATAGGGCATGCGGGTGACCCCGTTCAGGGGGGTGTGGGCGCCGCCGCGATGGTGGCTGTTGCCCGTGGCCGACAGGGCGCCCAGGGTCACCCCGTGGAAGCCGTTGGTGAAGGCGATGATGTTGGTGCGGCCAGTGACCTTGCGGGCCAGCTTCATCGCCGCCTCGACGGCGTTGGCGCCGGTGGGGCCGGTGAACTGGGCGCGATAGGTCATGCCGCGGGGCTTGAGGATCTTGCCCTCAAGAGCCTCGAGGAACTCGGCCTTGGCCCGGGAGTGCATGTCCAGGCTGTGAACCACGCCGTTGCGATCGATGTAGTCCATCAGGGCCTGCTTCATGGCCGGATGGTTGTGGCCATAGTTCAGCACCGAGCAGCCGGTCAGGAAGTCGATATAGCCCTTGCCCTCGCTGTCGTACTGCCACGAGCCCTCGGCCCGGTCGAAGATGGCCGGGAAGCTGCGGGAATAGGAGCGCACCTGGGATTCCAGGCGCTCGAAGGTGGCGAAGGGGCGCTTGGTCTGCGCCGGGGTCTCTGCGTCATACATATTGAATTCCCTTCCTTGGGGTCGGGTCGGTGAATTGGGCGTCGGCCGCCAGGCCGCCAGTTTCAGTCGCAAGGCCGCTGGGCGGCTCGAAGGGGCCGATGACCACCAGGTGTTCGGTCTCGTGCCCGGGGGGGAAGTGTTCGCCCTTCAGGAACCAGGGCGCGTCGCTGAGCGGACCTGAGAGCCGCCGCGCCACGCCCTTGAACAGGCCCCAGGAGGCCCCGTTGTCGGGCGTGATGGTGGTTTTGATCTTCGTCACGCCCTGGCAGGCGGGACGCTGCAGCAGGTGGTCGATCATCTGGCCGGCGAGGCCTAAGCCCCTGGCGCTCTCGCCCACCGCCACCTGCCAGACGAAGAGGACGTCGGGCTCCTGCGGCGGCCGGTAGGCGGAGATCCACCCCACCAGCTCCCCCTCCCGCTTCACCGCCACGCAGGTGTCGGCGAAGTGGGTGCATTGCAGGAGGTTGCAATAGACCGAGTTCTGGTCGAGCGGCGGGCAGTCGGCGATCAGGCGGTGAACCGCCAGACCGTCTTCTGCTGTGGGTGGAGAGAACTCCAGCCTGCCCCCCGAGCGCTCTCCGCCGCCCGGCGCACCGGACGACGTTTGATTGCTCTGCATTTCCATGGCCGTTATTTCGTTCGCGGAACTAACTATGTCAACCCCGGCTGCCCAGCGCTTGCGCAGGCATTCGCGGTCAGACCAGGGAATTCGCGAGGATTTCAGGCAGTTCCCTGAGAATTGGCGAATCTTGTTAATTTGTACTTCAAATTGTCCGTGACATCCCATTTGCGGACGCTTGCCTCTCGGCGCCTTCTGCGAGATCAGGGGTCTGCGATGACTCAGGACGCCTGGAGGAGACGGAGATGGAGAGCCGCGTCAGTGACGCCCTGGTGGCGATCCGCCGGATCGTGCGGGCCGCCGAATTCGCCTCACGGGACTTGGCCCGGACCACCGGCCTCACGCCCTCGCAGCTGATCGTGCTGCAGATCGTCGCCCGGGAAGGCGAGCCCGGCGCCGGCGCCATCGCCGAGGCCGCCCGGCTCAGCCAGGCCACCGTGACCGCCCTGCTGGACAAGCTGGAGGCCCGCGGCCTGGTGATCCGCAACCGCGGCAGTCAGGACCGGCGCCGGGTGTCTGTGGAGCTGACGCAGGAAGGCCGCCGCGCCCTGGCCGACATGCCCGACGTGCTGCAGGACCGATTCGCCGCCCGCTTCGACAAGCTCGCCGACTGGGAGCAGGCCTCGATCATCGCCGGCCTGGAGCGGGTCGCCGCCCTCTTGAACGCCGAAGGCATCGACGCCTCGCCGGTGCTGGACGTGGGGGCGTTGGATTAGGGGGCGGGCGC
>JAHUZY010000309.1 GCA_019264505.1 Phenylobacterium sp.
GAGGGCGAGAGCCAGGTCTGGCAAGGTCGTGGCGCTGAGATGCTGGGGCTCTCGGGGCAGGCCCAGGCCGGTCGGTTCCAGGATCTCCTGGCTGGGCGGGTCACGCCTGGCCAGACCGCGGCCCGCGGATCAACCCGCGCCGACAGCAAGAGCCGGATCGGGATCGACTTCACCTTCTCCGCTCCAAAGAGCGTCTCCATCCTCGCCCTTGTCGGTGGCCATTCGGTCCTTGTGGAAGCCCACGACAGGGCGGTCACCAAGGTTATGGAGTTAGTCGAACAGCAAGCGCGGGCCAGGCAAAAGTCGGCTGGCGTCACCCATGAGGAGCGTACCGGGAACCTGATCATCGCCAAGTTCCGGCACGAAACCACGCGAGAGCAGGATCCGGCGCTTCATACCCACGCCGTCATCATGAACCTGACGCGACGCGCCGACGGCCAGTGGCGGGCGTTGAGCAACGAAGCCATCATCAAGATGACCGGCTAGCGGACCCCCAGCTCCGTTCGAAGACCGATTGCGGAGCAGCGCTGTCGCGGACGACGTGGCGGTCTATGGCGTGACCATGAACAACGCCGAGCGGCTTCGTCTCGCAACGCCGGCCGACGACGCGCCCTGCCTCTGCGGATCCGGGCGCAGCTTCGGCACGTGTTGCCGCGACCACCTGCCTGGCTTTGACCTAGGCAAGGCCGTTCACGACGCCCGCCGACTTGACGACCCGGAGGCGGCGCTCGTCACAGCACGAGCCTACTACACGCAGTACGCCATCTGGCATTTAGCGAACACTGCCCCGGCCATCCGGCGGTGGGGTAAGCAAGTCCCGCCCGACCTCGACAGGCTGCTCGAGAGCGATATGCACAACCTCGCGGGCGACGCCGAACGCACTTGCTCAATCCTGCTCCACCTTGGCCTGGCCGCGGAGATCGGTCCGATGCTCGAGCGCTTGCGCGGCCCGGTCGCCAGGCTTGCACGCTCATTACGGAGTCCGGATCGATACCGATCTGCGCGCCCTCCCCGATCTCATCTAGCAGTTCAAGGCGGATCAGGACGCGCCGGCAAGTGATCGGCCGTTGGACCGCTTGCCCGCACGATACTGCACACCTCGTGCACATCGCGGTCGTCGAGCTCGACGAGGTGGTACCAGTCGAGGCCCGGCCGCGCCGCCGGGTCGCCTTTCAAGACAGCTGGCCAGCTGCTGGCGAGCTTCGAGGCCCAAACGCCGCTGTTGTGCTTCAGCGTGTTCACCAGGTCGTAGAGCCCGGTAAGGCGCGCATCGATCGGGTATCCGAGCTCACGAGTTACCGCCACCAGCTTGAGGTGTTTGGCGTGGCTACCAAGGCGCGTCCAACGCCGTGCGCCGCGCTCCCAATGGTGATAGGCGGCGAGCACGTAAGCCTTCCGCAAATCCATGAGCGACTCTTCGAGATCGTCCATCTGCAGGGCGAGCAACTGGTCCTGCTCCCACAGCCGAACGCCGTCCTCCCATTCCCCGATGCGCGCACCGCCGGCGGCGACGCCGGCCTCATAGGCCTGCAGCTCTGCCGCGACCTCGGCATGGCGCTGCGCAAGGGCCGCAGCCGCCGTGCCAAAGCCCGACTCCAGCCAGTCGACACCCTGCTGAAAGGCGAACCCGAGGAGGTTGAACGGGAGGGTAACCATGCGGCTCGGCTCGGCAGAGATCTGGCGCTTGCAGTCGGCGCCCACGCCATCAGTTTGCGTTGAGTCTCATCGCGCGGCTGAGGAGCTTCTGCTTCCAGCGCGTTTCCGCCTCGTGCAGGTCCTGCTCCGTTGCGGTGCTCCTGGCGACCTCAAGGATCTTCCTCACCTAGTAGCGGCTGCGATCCCGGCTTCTCAGGCGCACGTTGCCGCCCTGAACGTTGACGGCATACTTGATCTAGCGGGCGAGAAACACGCCCGACCCATTCGACCCGACCGACGTACAGGGCACGGATTGGGGGCAGGCGAGCCGGTAGATGCCTCGCAGAAGCGGTCGAGCCAGCTTGTCCGTGTGCTATCTCAGTGGCCGCTAGTTGCCCAGATGCAGACCTTCGGAGCGTCAGCTCAGAGCCCATCTGCGACCTTGGCAAAACGGCCCGCTCAAGCCGACGCGCCTGCTCCTATGCAGCCTCCGGCTTCACCTTCGTCACCTCATCCAGGTGATCTGACCACCAGCGCATCATGGTGCGGCGCCCGCTAAGCCATTCGGCGGCGTTGTAGATGGAGCGGATGTCGCCCTCGGCGTGGGCGAGTTGGAGCTCGATCCAGTCGCGGTTGAACTCCTGCTCATTGAGCACAGTGGAGGCCGTAGAGCGGAAGCCGTGCACGGTCGCGCGACCATGGTAGCCCATGCGATAGATCGCATAGATCATCGTGTTCTCTGAGATCACGCCGCTGCGGGTCGGGGCCGGGAAGAGGAGTTCGGAACGGCCGGAGGCTTCCCTGATCTCGGCCAGGATTTTGATCACCTGCGGCGTCAGGGGCACCAGGTGGTCACGGCGCATCTTCATGCGCGCCGCAGGAATTCTCCAGAGCGCCCCATCCCCTTCCAGGTCTTCAAACTCCGACCAGCGCGCGAAGCGAACCTCGGACGTGCGGACGAAGGTATGGATCAACAGCTCGAGGGCGAGCTTCGTCTGCGCCGCGCCGTTGTAGACGGCGAGGTCTTGCATGAACTGCGGAAGGTCCTTCGGGAGGATGGCAGAGCGCCGTTTGGCCGGCGGTGCGCTCTTCAAGGCGCCGCGGAGGTCGGCGGCGGGATCCCTGGGGCACACCCCCAAGGCGACGCCATATCGGAAGATCGCGCTGGCCATCTGTAGCACCCGGCGAGCCATTTCTGGCGCGCCTCGACCTTCAATGCTGCGGATCGTCGAGAGCAGCTCAACGGGCTCAATCTCAGCGATAGGCCGACGCCCCAGATAGGGGATCAAATCGGCGTCCAGGCGCGCCTTCAGCCGATCTGAATAGCTGGGCACCCACCCGTCTTTGCGGGCGTCAAACCACTCATTGGCCACCGCCTCGAAGGTGTTTGCGGCCGCCATCCTCTTCCGGACTTTTGCGACTTTGCGCTCGTGAGCAGGATCCATGCCCTTGGCGAGCAGCTCACGGGCGTCATCCTTTGCTCTGCGCGCCTGTCGCAGAGACACGGCCGGGTAGGCCCCGAGGGCCAGTAACTTTTGCTTCCCACCAAAGCGATAGCTGAAGCGCCACAGGCGTGACCCGCTGGGGTTCACCAACAGGAATAAGCCCTCGAAATCACTGAGTTTACGGGGCTTCGATTCGGGCTTGAGGCTGCGTAGCTGGGTGTCTGATAGGGGCATGTTGTTGGTATCGCGCGGCGATCTGTTGGTATCAAGCCCGAGCCGTACCAACAGGTGATCCGCATGCGGGTGAAACCGATTGAGCCAGAGGATATGCACAAAATAGTAAAAACGCTTTTTAATCAGCTATTTACCATGTCGCTACGAGCTAGAGGCAAACCCCGCGAAACACTCCGCTGGTGGGCCCGGCAGGACTCGAACCTGCAACCAGACCGTTATGAGCGGCCGGCTCTAACCATTGAGCTACAGGCCCCATCAGCGGAGGCCTGCGGTTAGCATGGGCTGCACGCGGCTTAAAGCTCCGGTTCAGGTTCAGCTTGCGAGGGTGGAACGCGAAGGCCGTCGCGGCGCTTTCCGCAGTGGCCTATGGTCAAGTTTCAAATGGACTGGAGATTTCGATGAAGACCCTGTTGCGCGCTGGCGTGCTCAGCCTGAGCCTGGCGGCCCTGGCGCCCGCCGCCCTGGCCCAGACCACCCCGGCCCCCGCGGCGGACTCCATGTTCCGCGCCACCACCCTGAACCTGTCGGCCGTTGGCGAGGTGGATGTGGCCCCCGACATGGCGACCATCAATCTCGGCGTCCAGACCGAAGCCCCCACCGCCCAGGGCGCCATGCAGGCAAACGCCCAGCAGATGAGCCGGGTGATGGCCGCCCTGAACCGCGCCGGGATCGCGGCCCGCGATATTCAGACCTCCAACCTCAATCTGAACGCCCAGTACGACTATGTGGAGAACCAGCCGCCCCGCCTGCGCGGCTATCAGGCCAGCAACCAGGTGACGGTGAAGGTGCGTGACCTCGCCCGTCTCGGCGCCGCGGTCGACGCCACGGTCAATGCCGGCGCCAACCAGATCAACAGCATCAGCTTTGGCCTGAACGACCGTAGCCAGGCCGAAAACCAGGCCCGCCAGGCCGCTGTCCGCGACCTGCAGGCCAAGGCCGCCCTCTACGCCCAGGCCACCGGCTACCGGGTGGGCCGTCTGGTGACCCTGAGCGAAGGGACCACCTATTCAGCCCCGCAACCCCCCATGCCCTACATGGCCATGGCCCGAGCTGAGAGCATGAAGGATTCCACGCCGGTGTCCGGCGGCGAACTGACGGTCCGGGTGGATATTTCCGGGCTCTATGAACTGACCCGTTAGGACGACAGAGGCCTTCGCTCGTCTTGAGCGCAGGCCTAGTCCATGCCTGCGGCGAAGGCGCCCGCCAGACGGTCGGCCATGATCATCCCGGGCAGGGCCCGGGGACCTTCTATCACCGCGGCGAAGACCAGATCCTGCCCGGCCACCGGACCGGCCGCCCAGCCGACGCTGCGGGAGCCGTCAGAGGCGGTGGGGCAGCTGGTGGTGACCGCCGTCGCCGTGGAGCCGAGCGCTTTCAGCAGGTCCTCCGCGGTTCGCACCGGCGTGTCCTGGCAGGCGGGATAGGACCTCGCGCAGACGGTGTTAGATCCATAGCGATAGACGATCCGGCCCGAGGCGCGGTCGGCCACCAGCACGCAGGTGGAGGGATCGCCGATCCTGGACCCGATCTCCCGATCCAGCACGGCGGTGTCGACGCCATCGGGAGCGGCCGGGGCGCAGGCGGCGGTCAGGGCGGCGGCGACCAGGCTGAGGG
>JAHUZY010000338.1 GCA_019264505.1 Phenylobacterium sp.
GGTCAGGCTGGGCCAGGAGTATGTCTATGAACCCCGGGCCGGCGACGCCGGCCGCGGCGCCGTGCCGGACTCCGACCAGGTGATCCAGTCCGAAACCGAGATTCTGGGCTCCACCGAACTCAAGCAGCGGGTCATCGACCGGTTGGGCCTGATGCGCATCTATCCCGAATTGGCGAGGAAGTTCGCCGAGGCCTCGGCCGCCGAGAAGCGCGTGGTCATGGGCCAGGCCATCCGGGGGATGGAGACCAGTCTCAAGATCCAGACGGCCCCGGACACCCCGATTGTGCGGCTGGTCTTCACCCATGAGGACCCCAAGACCGCCGCCCTGGTGCTCAACACCCTGCTGGAAGAGTACCTGATCTATCGGCGCACCGTTCTGGTGGAGGCCAACACACCGGCCATGGCCCTGCAGCGCCAGGCCTTCGAGGCGCGGCTCGGAGAGGCCGATGCGGCCTATGAGGAGTTCCTGACCAGCAACCGGATCGCCGACTTCGTCGCCGAGAAGGCCGCCCTGTCCCAGTTGCAGTCGCAGATCGAGCAGCAGAAATACCTGACCGAGGCGCAGTTGCAGGACCGCAGCGGCCGGCTGACGGCTTTGCAGTCGCAGATGGGGCAGGTCGCGCCCGAGGTCGGCCTCTATCGCGACGTGAACAACGCCGCGTCCGACAAGCTGATCGAATTGAAGCTTCAGAGGGAAGACCTGCTGGGCCGCTACCGCGCCGACGCCCAGCCGGTGCGCGAGCTGGACGCGCAGATCGCGCGCCTGGAGGCCGGGATTTCCGAGGGCCGCACCACCGGCGACGGCGCCCGCCGCATCGGTGTCAATCCCGTCTACCAGACCCTGCAGACCGAACGGATTCAGTTGCAGGCCGAGGTGGCCGCCCTGCGCCAGTCGCTTGACGCTCTGAACACCCAGATGAGCCAGCTACTTGATCGCCGCCTGAAGCTGGCCGAACTTGAGCCGCGCTTCCAGGCGCTCAGCCTCGACCGGGACGTGCTGCAGGCCAATGTCCGTGACTTCGCGGTACGTGAAGAGCAGAGCCGCGCGGCCCGGGAAATCGCCTCGGCCTCCAACGACAATATCCGCATCGTGCAGCGCGCCACGGCCCCGGCCAGGGGCTCCAGCCTGAAGAAACCTGTGCTGGTCCTGGCCTTCCTGTTCGCGGGCTTTACCGCCCTGTGCGCCGGTCTGCTGCGGATGTTCCTGCGGCCCGGCCTGCCGACGCCGGCCTCGGCCTCGCGCACCCTCGACCTGCCCGTGCTGGGCGTGGCGCCCCTGAAGGCGACCTGACCGATGACTCCGGCGCGGCATGTCGCTTTCCGATAGGCTCGCCTCAGTGAGTGCGCGGCGATTCGAGTCATGGTGAACCTCAACGCCGAGATGGCTGAACTCTGGGCGTCCCTCGGGGCGCCTGCGGCCGGTCGCGCGCGCACCATCCAGATCGTGTCAGCCAGGCGGGGCGAAGGCGCCTCCACCGTGGCGCGGGAGCTGGCCTTTTTCGCCGCCCGCCGGGCCGGCCGCTCGGTCTGGCTGGTGGACCTGGACCTGATGGCCTCGCCGCAGCATGCGGCCGTGGCCGCCGAGAGCGATCGCTACGGCTTGCTGGGCCAGCCGGCGGCGGCGAGCCCGGACGGCTCGATCTTCTTCTCCATCCAGCCGCCGGCCCAGGGGCCGGACGGAAAGCCCTGGCCCGACGCCCGCTATCTCGCCGCCCACCGGGTGGGAGCGGCCCGCTGGTGGGTCACCCGGTTCCGGCGCGAAGCCCTGCGCGGACGTCAGAGCGTCCACATCCTCGGGGACGGCGACTACTGGAGCGCCCTGCGACGTTTCGCCGACCTGATCATCGTCGACTGTCCCTCGGCCGACCGCTCCCAGGCGGCCATGACCGTGGCGCCGTTCATGGATCAGACCCTGATGGTGGTGGCCGCCGACGAGGTCGATGTGCGGGCGCCAGCCCTGCTGCGGGACGCTCTCACAGGCGCAGGCGCCGATGTGGTCGGCCTCTTCTTCAACCGCGCGACGGTGGAGCAGCCGCCGTTCGCCCGCGCCTTCCTGCGGTGAGCGGGCTAGCCTATGCGCCGTCCCTGGCGCGGCAGGCGTCCGCGCCGCCGCTGACGGCCTGGCGGCTGCTTCTGGCCGGCGCCTCTGTCTTCCTGCTGCTGGTCTACAGCCAGGCCTGGGTCTTCCCGCTGATGGGGCCGCAGGCCGATGTCAGCCAGGGCGGCCTGATCCGCGCCCTCTATCTGCCGGCCTATGCGGCGGGCTTCCTGCTGCTGACGGTCTCGCCGGGCGCCACCTTCCAGGCCCTGCTGCGCCAGCCCTTCCTGGTCGCGCTGATGCTGCTGGTGGCGGCCTCGACCCTGTGGTCCATCGCCCCCGACCAGACCCTGCGGCGGGTGTTCGCCGCCTATTGCTCAGCGCTCGGTGGCGTGGTGCTGGCCTCGCGGCTGAAGTGGTCGGAGCTGGCCGAGGTGGCCGGCGCGGCCTTCGCCATCCTGGCGGTGATCTCGTTCCTCGTGCCGCTCGCCCTGCCGTCGGTGGGGATCATGCAGGAGATCTTTCCCGGCGCCTGGCGGGGCGTCTGGTCGGAGAAGAATGCGCTGGGCGGCAATATGGCGCTGGGCTTCGCGATCATGGGGGCCGCCGCCATGCTCAATCCGCAGCGGCGGTTCCTGTGGTGGGGGTTCGCAGGTCTGGCCCTGCTGCTGACCCTGATGTCGACCTCCAAGACCTCGCTGGTGGCCTTGATCCTGGGGCTGGGCGGGCTGGTGTTCGTGGCCATTGTCAGGCGGGGGCCGGCGACCCGGGTGGCCATTCTCTGGCTGGCCATCGTCGGGGCGGGGATGGGGCTGGGCGTGGTCCTGCTGGCCGCCGACGCCATCTTCGACCTGCTCGGCAAGGACGCCACCCTCACCGGACGCACCGAGATCTGGGCCGCGGCCATGACCCAGATCGAGAGCCGGCCCTGGACGGGGTTCGGCTTTGGGGTCGTATGGGATGATCTGGGCCCCTGGGCGCCCCTGGCCCAGATGACCCAGGACGCCGGCTTCACCCCGCAGCACGCCCACAACTCCTGGATCGAGCAGTGGCTCGGCATGGGCATTCTGGGGCTGGCGGCCTTCGCCCTGCTATACGCCCAGACCGTGATCCTGGCCGGGGTGGCCCTGTTCCGCGACAAGGGCGCCTATCTCGCCGCGCCTTTCCTGATCGTCTACAGCCTGATGACCATCACCGAGAGCATCGCGGTGACCTATAATGACTTCCGCTGGGTGTTGTTTCTGGCGATCGCGGTGAAGCTGGCCTGGCCGGACCGCGAGATCGAGGCCCGGCGGGGGTGAGGCCCTCCCGCGCTAGCCCCCTGCCGCCGGCCTCCAAGGACGACACCATTTGCTGACCTCCTACGGCTGGACCAAGGCGCTGGAGCGCGACTTCGCCCCCTTTGCGGGCGAGGGTCTGGTCCCCGCGCGGGTGGTGATCCAGCACCGCGCGCGGTTCGTGCTGATGGGGGAGGGCGGGGAGTTCTCCGCCGAGACCGCCGGCCGGTTCCTGCATAACGCCTCGACCACGGGCCTGCCGGTGGTGGGCGACTGGGTGGCCGTCGCGCGGCAGGCCGGCGAGGGCGTCTCGACCATTCATGCGGTGCTGCCGCGCACCAGCCAGTTCGTCCGCAAGGCGGCCGGCGTGGTGGACAAGCCGCAGGTGGTGGCGGCCAATTTCGATGTGGTGCTGCTGACCACGGGCCTGGACACAGACTTCAATCTGCGCCGGATCGAGCGCTATCTGACCGCGGCCTGGGGCACGGGCGCTCAGCCGGTGGTGGTGCTGACCAAGGCTGACCTGGTGGATGACGTGGCCGCCATGGTGGCTCAGGTGG
>JAHUZY010000040.1 GCA_019264505.1 Phenylobacterium sp.
CCTCGGAGATGTTCACGACCGCGTGCCGGAAGACCTGATTGCCCTGCATCCGCAGCTTGCCGACCTCGCCATTGGTCGACGGGCCGCCGTCCACATAGAGCAGGTCCTGCTTGGTCCCGTCGGCCCGCAGGGCGAAGCCCAGCAGGCCCCGGTCAGCGGTGGTGCCCTGCCCGTCCACCGGCTCGACCACCACGGCGCCGGCCCCATCGCCGAACAGGACGCAGGTGCCACGATCCGTCCAGTCCATGAGGCGGGTCATCATTTCGGCCCCGATCACCAGGGCGCACCGGCTGCGGCCGCCCGCGACGAAGCCGTCAGCCACGGACAGGGCGTAGACGAAGCCCGAGCAGACGGCCTGGATATCGAAGGCGATCCCCACCGGGCAGCCCAGCTTGCGCTGCACGATGGCCGCCGTGGCCGGGAAGGTCAGGTCAGGCGTGGTGGTGGCGACGATGATCAGGTCGACCTCATCCACGGTCCGCCCGGCGGCGGCCAGGGCCCGGCGCGCAGCCTCCACGGCGAGGTCCGATACGGCCTGGTCGGGACCCGCCCGACGGCGCATCTGGATGCCGGTCCGCTCGCGGATCCACTCATCGCTGGTGTCCACGAACTTGGCGAGATCATCATTGGTGACGATCTCGTCGGGGAGATAGCCCCCCACGCCGGTCACGGCGCTGCGACGCACGGAACTCAACTCACTCGCCTCCCTGGCCCGCCGCGGCGGTCATCGGTTGGGCGCCGAGGCCCAGCCTGGTCATGCTGCGGGTGATCTCCGCGGCGAAGTCGCTCCGCGCAAGATCGGCCGCCACCTGGATGGCGTCGGCGAAGTCTCGAATCTCGGCGCCGCCATGGCTCTTCACCACCACCCCATTGAGGCCAAGCAAGGGCGCGGCGGCCGGCGGGTTCAATCTTTCACGGAAGGCCAGCAGGGCCTTGCGGGCCAGGAGCGCGCCGAGTTTCGAAGTCAGGGATGAGGTGAGCGCCGTCCGCAGCTCCCCGGAAATGAACTTCGCCACCCCCTCGGCCGTCTTCAGGGCCACATTGCCGGTGAACCCGTCAGTGACCACCACATCCACCACGCCGCGGGTGAGATCATCGCCCTCGACGAAGCCGTAGTAGTTCAGCCCGGCAGCGCCCTCGCGCAGGATGCGATGGGCCTCGCGGACCTCTTCGTGGCCCTTGATGTCTTCGGAGCCGACATTCAGCAGACCAATGGTCGGGCGCTCGATCCCATGGGCCGCCCGGTGGAAGGCCTCCCCGAGAATGGCGAACTCGACCAGACGGGCGGCGTCGCAGTCCACATTGGCGCCCACATCCAGCACGGTGGTGAAGCCTCGGACAGTGGGCCAGCTTGCGGTCAGGCACGGCCGGTCGAGATCAGCGCTCATGCGCAGGATCAGCTTGGAAATCGCCATCAGCGCGCCGGTGTTGCCGGCCGAGACGGCGCCGGCGGCCTCGCCCAGCTTCACCGCCTCGACGGCGTTCCACATGCTGGAGCCCTTGCCGCGACGCAGGGCGGTGGCCGGCTTTTCGTCGCTGGCCACCACCTTGTCGGTGTGGCGGACCTCGACGCGACCGGCCAGATTCGGCAGTCGGGCGAGCTCGCCGTCAATGAGGGCGGCGTCCCCATGGGCGAGGAACCGCACATCAGGACCAAGACGCCCCACGGCCCGAGACAGGGCGGGAATCGTCACCGCCGGCCCGTGATCGCCCCCCATGGCGTCGACTGAAATGGTGAAAACCTGGCTCACGGCGTGATTTCAGCCCCAATTCGCCGCCCGAAGCGGGCCGCCATGGCGGCCTCCGGCGGGCGCTCACCCATTATCGTCTTTCAACCGCTTAAGCACGGCGAAGGGCGAGTCGTCATCCTGCGGCGGCGCGTACTCGAAGGTTTCGCCGGGCTGGCGGGGGAAGGGATCGATCTCCACGGCCAGATGCTCGACCACATAGGCGGCCAGATCGATCACGTCGCCATCGAGGATTTCCGGCGGATCAGGGGCCTCGGGGTCCAGCTCGATCTCGACCTCCGGGTCAGGCGCATTGGGGCTCCCGGCCGGGACAAGCCGAACCTCAAGCGGCCCCTCCACCAGCTGATCGAAGATCTCCAGCGAGATGCCCGACTCCTGCTCGATGAGCGCCTTGAAGCGACCGCCGATCTCCGCGCCATCGAGCCACGGGCGAATCCGCGCCTCGGCCGTCAGCGACTTGATCGCCCGCAGACCGAGATGCTTTGCCAGGGCCTTACGCGTAGCCTCATCCGCCTCGAGAGGGACGACCACGGGACCCCGCGAGAGGTCTGACATCCGGAATCTGTGCGACCAGATGGGAGACTCGTTCATGGCGCGGTCCAGACGACGTCGCCAGCCAGGATGGCGTCCAGCGGCTGGTCGGCCAGAGCCTGGCGCTGACCCAGCACATAGGTCACCAGAGGCCCGGCGTCCCTCCCCTCGCCGTCGGCATAGACCGTGCGGCCGATCAGGGCGGCCAGGGGAGCCTCGTCCGGCAGGGCCACCAAGGCGGCTTCATAGGATTTCACCCGGCCATAGAAGGCCTCGCCCAGCTTGCGCATCTTCTTGCCCACCGAGAGATCGCCGACCCCCATTTCCCGAAGGGCGTCATCGAGCGCCGAGACATAGGCGTCGAACAGGGCCTGGGCGACCACGCCGGCCGCGGCGCCCTGTCGCTTCAGGCGATCAAGCAGCAGCACCACATGCAGGGAGTAGAGCTCGAAGCGCCCCTCCACCGTGTCGGGGACCGCAAGCTGGCTATAGAAGTCCGGCCGCCGGGCCTGGGCGACCAGCCCGGCATAGAGTTTCTGCCCCGCGATCTTCGCGGGTTTGGGACGAAAGAGACGCTCCAGGATCATCTTGGCCTCGATTTCGCCGCCACAGGGCATTAACGGCGGCATTGAACTAAGGCCCCGCGGGCGATAGGTCAAAGTCTTGAAATCTTGAACAGGTCCGGTTCCCTCATGTTTCGCCGTGTCGCCTTCGCCGTCTTCTCGGCCGGACTGCTCGCCACCAGCGCCTGCGCCCCCATCACCAGCTATTCGGGCTTCCAGGCCATCGACGCCAGTCCGAAGGACGTGAAGGTCGGCGAGGACACCAAGTCGACCGTGCGTGGCCGCCTGGGATCGCCCTCGACCACCTCGACCTTCGAAGACGACATCTGGTTCTACATCGCCCAGGTGAAGGAGCAGGTGGCCTTCCGCAAACCTCGGGTCGTCAACCGCGAGGTGGTGGCGATCCGCTTCAATGGCGACAGCGAGGTCGTGGAGGCGGTGGATCACTACACCCTCGAGGATGGCAAGGTCGTCGCCTTCAACGACCGCGAGACCCCCACCCGCGGCCGCGAGCTGACCATCCTCGAACAGCTGCTGGGCAATGTGGGACGCGGCGGCATGCTGCCGCGGGACGACGAATCGGTGCCGGGTAACCGCCCGGGCGACCGTCGCTAGGACCGAAGGCCCGACCCGCCCCTTAAGGGCGCCAGCCAGAAAAAACCCCCCCG
>JAHUZY010000098.1 GCA_019264505.1 Phenylobacterium sp.
CCGCGGCCGCCAGGCCGGCGCCTCGGCCTGCGCGCCACGGGCGCGCAGGTCCTCGGCGACAGCCTGCCAGGTCAGCGGGCCGAGCAAGGGACTGTGCAGCAGGACGTACCGCACCGCGCGTCCTCCCTCTCCACCGACGGGCATCAGCCCTCGTACTTGTCGGCCACCATACGGTTCAGCAGCCGCACACCGTAACCGGTGGCGCCCTCAGGGATGGTGGGAATGCTGGAGGGCTTCTTCCAGGCGGTGGAGGCGATGTCCATGTGCGCCCAGGGCAGCCCGTTGACGAAGCGCTGCAGGAACAGGGCCGCGGTGATCGAGCCCCCCGGCCGACCGCCGGTGTTCTTCATGTCGGCGATCATGCTGTCGATCTGCTTGTCGTAGGCGGCCGGCAGCGGCATGCGCCACAGGGGCTCGGCCTCGGCCTTGGAGGCGGCCAGCAGATTGTCGGCGAGCTCGTCATTGTTGGAGAAGACGCCGGCATAGTCGTTGCCGAGGCTGATGATGATCGCGCCCGTCAGGGTGGCCAGATCGACCATGAACTTGGGCTTGAAGCGGTCCTGGCAGTACCAGAGGGCGTCGGCCAGCACGAGGCGGCCTTCGGCGTCAGTGTTGATGATCTCGATGGTCTGGCCAGACATGCTGGTGACCACGTCACCCGGACGCTGGGCGTCGCCGTCCGGCATGTTCTCCACCAGGCCAAGGATGCCCACGGCGTTGACCTTGGCCTTGCGGCCGGCCAGCACATGCATGAGACCGGCCACGGCGGCGGCGCCGCCCATGTCCCACTTCATGTCCTCCATGCCGTCTGCGGGCTTGATCGAGATGCCGCCCGTGTCGAAGCAGACGCCCTTGCCCACGAAGGCGACCGGCTGGGCGGCGGGGTCAGCGGCGCCGTTCCAGCGCATGATGGCCAGCTGGCTGTCCTTGGCGCTGCCGCGGCCGACGCCCAGCAGCGAGCCCATGCCGAGCTTGTCCATCTCGGCCTCGCCGAGGATTTCGACCTCAAGGCCGAGGCTTTCGAGCCCCTTCACGCGTCGGGCGAACTCCGCCGGATAGAGAACATTCGGCGGCTCCGAGACCAGATCGCGGGCGAATGCGATGGCGTCGGCCAGGGCCGACTGAGCGGCGAACGCGGCCTTGGCGGCCTCCACATCGGCGCAGACGATCTCAGCCTTCACGATGGAGGGCTTCTTGTCGGCCGGCTCCTTGGTCCGGTAGCGGTCAAACCGGTATGAGGCCAGGCGCACCCCAAGAGCGGCGCGTTCCGGCTGGGCGGCGCCGTCGTCGGCGAAGGCGATCCGCAGGGTCGTGAGACCCGACAGTTTGACCGCGCCATAGGCGCTGGCCGCAGCGTGTTCGGCGCCCACAGCGTCGAAGGCCTCGCGCTTGCCGGCCCCGACCAGCAGCAGTCGACCGGCGGCGTGCCCGGCCGGCGCAGCCAGATCGAGGATCTGGCCCTTGGCGCCGGTGAAGCGGCCTTGCGCCAGGGCGCGGCCGACCACACCTGCGGTCTGGCTGTCGGCGTCGGCGGCGGCGCCCGTCAGTACGGCGCCCTCAAAAACGATAATGGCCAGGGCCGACTTCTCGGTGATGTCCGTAGCAGCCGAGACGAATTGAATGTCCATGCGATATCTCAACCAAAGCAAAGCTGAAGGCGCTCCACCGACAGGACGCCCAGTCTGGCGTCACCTGCGGCGGTTGTGTGGCGCGGCGACGCATGGTTTAGAACAGCTTCGCGCCCAGGGCGCGCCAAATCAGCCCGGCGACGCCTTTTTTCCATGCGCCTGATCGACCGATATCTGCTTCGCCAGCTGCTGGGCCCGACCCTGCTGGCGACGCTCGCCCTCACCGCTGTGGCTCTGCTGAGCCAGAGCCTGTCGGCGCTCGACGTCATCATCAATCAGCGCCAGAGCGCCGGCGTCTTCCTGAAGATCACCATGCTGGCCATGCCGCAGCTGATCAACATGGTCCTGCCGCTCGCCCTGTTCGTCGCCGCCCTGGTGGCCCTGAACCGCCTTCAGAGCGAGCAGGAACTCGTGGTCTGCTTCGCCGGCGGCATGAGCCGCTGGCGAGTCATCGCCCCTCCCATGCGTCTGGCGGTGATCATCGCCCTGCTCGCCCTGGTCATGAATCTGTTCATCCAGCCGGCCGCCTATCGGGAGCTGCGAAACACCCTGTTCGACGTCCGGACGGACCTCGCCGCCACCCTGGTCCGGGAGGGCGAGTTCACCGAACCGGCGCCCGGCCTGACCGTCTACGCCCAGAGCGTCGACAGCCGCGGCCGGATGGGGAACCTGTTCATCCATGTGGCCGAGAGCGATGGCTCAGCGACCACCTACACCGCCGACGAGGGGCGGATGGCGACCCGTGGCGGAACCCCCGTCCTGGTCATGTCGCGGGGCTCGACGCAGGAGTTCAGCGCCACCGGGGTGCTCAACTATCTGACCTTTGACGAGTACATTTTCGACCTCGGCCCGCTGGTCGCCTCGGAGGAGCTGGTCCACTACAAGCCGTCCGATCGCTACCTCCACGAGCTGTTCTTCCCCGACCTCGAGCAGGACTGGGAGCGGCGAAATCGTCTGGAGATGCTGGCCGAGGGCCACGCCCGGCTGGCCACACCCCTCTATAATATCGCCTTCATGGCCCTGGCGCTCGCGGCCATCCTGGGGGGCGGATACGACCGCATGGGCTACGGCCGGCGGATCGCCTGGGCCGGCGCGGCTGCGGCGCTGACCCGAATCCTGGGCTTCGTGGTTCAGGCCGCTTCTGAATCAGGGGTCTGGCTCAACGCCCTGCAGTATGCCGTGCCGCTGATCGCCATGGGGCTGGCCCTACGCAGCGTGTTCCGCCAGCGGGTGTCGCGGTTCATCGACATGCGCAAGCGTCCATCCCGCATCGCCCCGGCCGGAGCGCCCGCATGAGGTTTGGCCGTATCGAAGCCTATGTGCTGTCGCGAAGCCTGCTTAGCGTGGGCGTGGCCCTGGCGGTGATCACCGCGGTGATCATCCTCGTGCAGTTCGTCGAGCTGTCACGCTCGGTCGGCGTCCGGGCCGAGGTCAGCGTCGCCGAGCTGTTCGCCCTGACCGCGCTGGGCACTCCCAGCCTGGTGCTGGTGCTGCTGCCCTTCGTCTTCCTGTTCGGCTGCATGGCCGCCTATGTCAGCCTCAATCGCCGCAGCGAGCTGGTGGCCATGCGGGCCGCCGGCGTGTCGGCCTGGCGCTTCATCCTGCCTACCGCGGCGGCGGCGGCGGTCATCGGCGCCCTGTCGGTCACCCTGCTCAACCCCCTGGCGGCGGCGTCCAACGCCCGGTTCGGAATCGAGCGGGCCCGGATCATGGACAACTATCTGGTCGACGCCCCAGAGGACATCTGGCTGCGGCAAGGGGACGAGCGCAGTCAGATCGTGATCCACGCCAAGGACCGCGAGATCGTCGACGGGACCGTCGTGCTCCGCGGCGTCTCCCTGTTCATCTACCAGAAGAACGATGCGGGCGTGCCAGAGTTCAGGCGGCGCCTGGAGGCGGCAGAGGCGCGGCTGTTGCCTGGCTTCTGGCGACTGACGGACGTGCGCGAAGCCGCCGCCGGCGAAAGTTCCGTCCGGTCCGAGAGCCTCTCCTTGCGGTCCAGCCTCGACAGCGAGTCGGCGCTCGAACGCTTCGCCTCGCCCCAGGCGATCGCCTTCTGGCGCCTGCCGGCGGCGATCCGCACCACCGAGCAGGCGGGCTTCAGCGCCAGCCGCTATCAGTTGCGGTTCCAGCAGCTTCTGGCCACGCCGCTACTGTTCGCAGCCATGACCATCCTGGCGGCCGCCTTCTCCCTTCGACTGGCGCGGCTTGGTGGACTGGCGGGTCTGGCGGGCGCGGGCGTGGCGCTGGGCTTCGTCTTCTTCTTCCTCAACGAGTTCGCCGGCGCCTTGGCCAATGCCGACATCATTCCCCTGGCCGCCGCGGCCTGGGCGCCGCCGGTGATCGCCCTGCTGTCGGGCCTCACCCTGCTCTGCTACACCGAAGACGGTTGAAAGACGCCGCCACGCCGCTATTGCCTGGGCTCGGGTCCGCGGCAAGAAGGGATTCACCTTTGAAGACGTCACCTCGGCGCACCTCGCTCGCCTCGGTCAAGCGCAGCCTCCTGGCGGGAGCTGCGGTGGCGAGCCTGTGTGCGGGGACCGCCTTCGCCCAAGATGCGCCGGCGCAGCGGTCAGGCTCTGGCTCAGACGGCCTCACGCCCGGCGCCATCTATCTTGAGGCGGACACGGTCGAGCGCGACGACGCCCGGCCGCGCACGACGGCTTCGGGCGACGTTGAAGCCCGCTATGACAGCCGCAATCTGCGGGCCGACGCCCTGATCTACGATGAGGCCCAGGGCGTGCTGGAGGCCTCCAAGGTGCAGATCGTCAATCCTGACGGCAGCGTGGAGTTCGCCCGTGAGATCGTCATGGACGATCAGATGCGCGCCGGCGTCGCCCGCGGCTTCGCCGCCAGACTGCCTCAGAATGTGAAGCTCGCCGCCGCCAGCGCCGTGCGGCGGAATGAGAACGTCAACGAGCTGAACCGCGCGATCTACACACCCTGCGACATCTGCGCCGACAGCGAAGCCAATACCCCGACCTGGTCGATCCAGGCCGACAAGGTGGTGCAAGACCGGGAGCGACAGCTGGTCTATTACCGCCACGCTGTGTTCCGCCTGTTTGGCGCGCCGGTCCTCTACCTGCCGCTCTTCTGGCATCCCGATCCTCAGGCAGAGCGCAAGTCGGGGCTTCTGACGCCGGACATCTCGGCTTCAGACCGTCGCGGCTTCTCCTACGAACAGCCGTATCTGTTTGTCTTGTCTGATTATTCGGACCTGACGCTGAGTCCGCAGATCAACGCCAAGGTCGAGCCCTTCCTCAACGCCCGCTACCGCAAGCGGTTCTATTCCGGTGAGGTCGATGTCCGGGGTGGCTACACCTACGCCAGGGATTTCGACTCAGCCGGCCAGTTCGGGGACCAGACCTCCCGCAGCTACATCCTCGCCCGTGGCGCCTTCGCCATCGATGAGAACTGGGATTGGGGCTTCACGGCCGAGCGCACGTCTGACGACCTGTTGTTCGACAAATATGAGATCGGCGACGTCTATCAGTCCCGCGGCCCCCATATCGCCGACGACCGGCGGCTGATCTCCCAGGTCTATGCCATCCGCCAGGATGAAGACTCCTATCTGTCGCTGGCGGCGTTCGATATCCAGGGGCTGCGCCCCGGAGATGACGACCGCACCTTCCCCACCGTCGCGCCCCTGGTCGAGGGACGGTGGAGCCCCGACGTACGGCTGGCCGGCGGGCGTCTGCGCCTGCGGGCCAATGCGGTGGCCCTGGAGCGGGACCTGTCACCTAGCAGCACTGCGGCGGCCTATGTCCCCGGCCTCGACAGTCGGCGTGTGGTGGCCCAGGCCGACTGGCGTCGCTCCTTCACCACCCAGGCCGGGATTCGGCTGGAGCCGTTCGCCAATCTGCGCGCCGACGCCTACAGCTTGAGCGACGTGCCGCTGAACGGCTATGACAGCCGGACGGAAACCCGGGCCATGGCCACGCTGGGCGCCGACATCAGCTGGCCTTTCTACCGTCGTTTCAATGACAAGACGGCGATCCTTGAACCCGTGGTGCAGCTTATCGCCGCGCCGCGCCCCGACCAGATCCAGACCGGCATCTCCGCAACTGGCGAACCGCTGTATCTGGATGAGGACAGCCTGGCGTTCGAGTTCGATGAAACCAACCTGCTGATGGCCGACCGCTTTCCCGGGTTCGACCTGATGGAAGGCGGGCTCCGCGCCAATGTGGCCGCCCGCGCCAGCCTGCTGTGGGACGATGGACGCCGGGCCACGGTGCTGGTGGGTCGAAGCTTCCGCGACCGCGAAGAACAGGCCTTTCCGGAGCGCACGGGCCTGAGAGACACCGCCTCGGACTGGATCGTCGCGGCCCAGGCCCAGCCGATTCGGGGTGTGTCGGCCTTCGGCCGGGCGCGGTTGAACGGCGACACTCTGGACGTCCGTCGGGCCGAGGCCGGCGCCAATATCGCCCTGGGACGGGGTTCGGGTTTCTTCCGCTATCTCTGGGACGACCTGGACATCAACGGGGTCAAGCGCGAGAATCTCGACCTCGGCGGCGAGCTCTTCATCACCCAGAACTGGGGGATCACCGCCTACGGCAACCGCGACATGGTTCAGAATGGCTGGGTGGTGCGCGACGTCGGGGTGGTCTATCGGGACGAGTGCACACGGATCGAAGTCATCTACCGCCGCGAGGACACGATTGTCGGCCGTCTGGGTCCCAGCGAGTCTGTGGCGGTGCGCCTAACCCTCGCCACATTGGGCGAACCTATCTATGCCAATTAGGATCAGCGGCGCATCCAGCCGCCACGAAGGAATGACCCAAGCGATGTTGTCTGCGCGTTCAGTCCGCGGCCGAGCGGCCTGCGGCGTCGCCCTTGTGGCGTTTCTGGCGACCGGAGCCGTGTCCGGCATGGCCCTGGCGCAGGACACGCCGGCCGCTGCGCCGGCTGCGCCCGCTGCGGGCCTGTCGGAATATGCCGCGGCCGTAGTCAATGACGAGATCATCTCGACCTATGACCTTGCTCAGCGCATGCGTCTGCTCATCGCCACCACAGGCGTCCAACCCACCGAGCAGAACCTGCCGCAGATCCAGCAGGAGGCCCTGATCGCCCTGGTGGATGAGACCCTTCAGCTTCAGGAGCTGCGGCGGGTCGAGCGGGAGCAGAAGTTCAGCATCATCGCCAGCGATGAGGACGTGAACGAGGAGCTCGCCGAGCTGGCCTCGGGCAATGAGATGAGCGCCGAGCAGTTCACCTCAATGCTGCGAAGCCAGGGCGTGCTGGACTCTCTGCGCGAGCAGCTTCGCGCCCAGGCCAGCTGGCAGCGCTGGATCCAAGGGCGCTACGGCTCTCGCCTGCGGATCGGCGAAGATCAGGTGCGCGCCGTCCTTGAGCAGCAGCAGGCTCAGGCCTCGCGTCCGCAGTTCCAGGTCAGCGAAGTGTTCATCGACGGCGCCCGGGTGGGCGGCATGGACGTCGCCGTCCGCGGCGCCGAACAGCTGGTGGCCCAGATGCAGCAGGGCGCGCCGTTCCAGGCGGTGGCCCGGCAGTTCTCCGCGGCGCCCACGGCGGCCTCTGGCGGCGACGCCGGATGGGTCGGCCCCGGCGAGATGCCGCGAGAGGTCGAGCTGGCGCTTGAGCAGATGCGCCCTGGCCAACTTTCCCGGCCGATTCCGGTGACCGACGGCGTCTACATCGTCTATCTGCGCGACAAGCGATCAGGCGCAGGCGCCACTGTCGTCAACCTGAAGCAGGCCGCCATCGGCGTCCCCGCAGGCGCGCCGGAGAGCCAGGTTGAGGCGGCTCGGACTCGGCTGATCGCCCTTCGCTCGCAGATCACCAGCTGCGACGATCTCGAGGCCGTGGCCAGCGGACAGGCCGGCATCATCGCCGGCGACCTGGGCGAGGCGGAGATCGGTGACCTGGCGCCGGCTTTCCGCGCGGCGGCCGAGACCCTTGAGGTTGGCCAGCTGTCCGAGCCGATCCGCACCGAAGCCGGCATGCACATTGTCGCGGTCTGCGGCAAGCGTGCGTCGGGAGGCTCGGAGCTGTCGCCGCAGATGGTCGAGCGCCGGTTGTTCTTCGAGCAACTGGGGCTGATCGCCCGGCGTTACATGCGCGACCTTCGGAACGCAGCCACTATCGAGACCCGGTGAAGAACCGCCCCCTGGCCATCAGTCTCGGAGATCCCGCCGGGATCGGCCCCGAGATTGTCTTCAAGGCCTGGAGCGCCCTTCGGCACACGGGCCCGCATTTCCTTGTCGTGGGCGATCTCAACC
>JAHUZY010000121.1 GCA_019264505.1 Phenylobacterium sp.
GATGGCGCCGGCGCGCTCCGGCGTGCGGATGCCAAAGCCCACCGCCACAGGCAGGCCAGAGGCGGCGCGGATGCGGGCCACGGCCGGGCGCACGGCCTCGGCGTCGGCCTCCTTGGCGCCGGTCACCCCGGTCACCGAGACATAATAGACAAAGCCCGAGGTCCGCCGCAGGACCACCGGCAGGCGCTTGTCGTCCGTGGTGGGCGTGGCCAGGCGGATCAGGGAGATGTCGGCGGCGTCCAGGGCGTCGGCCAGGGGATCGGCCTCCTCCGGCGGGCAGTCGACGATGATCAGGCCGTCAATTCCGGCCGCGGCGGCGGCCTGGGCGAAGGCCTCGAAGCCCCAGGTCACCAGGGGGTTCAGATAGCCCATCATGATCAGCGGCGTGGTGTCGTCGCCCTGCCGGAATTCCGCGGCCAGGTCGAGGACGCCCTTCAGGGTCATGCCGTCCTTCAGGGCGCGCTGGGCGGCCTTCTGGATGGGCGGCCCCTCGGCCATGGGGTCGGAGAAGGGAAAGCCCAGCTCGATCAGGTCGGCGCCGGCGGCGGGCAGGCCCTTGAGGATCTCCAGCGCCGTGGCGCGGTTCGGATCGCCGGCCATAACATAGGCCACGAAGGCGGCGCGATCCTCGGCCTTCAGGGCCGCAAACCGCGCATCGATACGGGATTTCATCAGATGGTGCGTCCCAGGTGGTCGGCCACGGTGGCCACGTCCTTGTCGCCGCGGCCCGACAGATTCATCACCACGACCCCGCCCTTGCCCACATCGCGGGCGATGTCGGACAGCCGCGCGATCGCGTGCGCGGATTCCAGGGCCGGAATGATGCCCTCCAGCTCGGCGCAGAGCTTGAAGGCGTCCAGGGCCTCGGTGTCGGTGCAGGTCAGGTACTGGGCCCGGCCCACATCGTGCAGCCAGGAGTGCTCCGGGCCGATGCCCGGATAGTCCAGGCCCGCCGAAATGGAATGGGCCTCAGTGATCTGGCCCTCGGCGTCCTGCAGCAGATAGGTCTTGTTGCCATGGAGCACGCCCGGGCGGCCGCCATTGATGGCCGCGGCGTGCCGGTCGGTGCCCATGCCGTCACCCGCCGCCTCGACCCCGATGATCCGTACCGACTCGTCATTGAGGAAGGGATGGAAGGTGCCGATGGCGTTGGAGCCGCCGCCGACGCAGGCGACCACGGCGTCGGGCAGCCGGCCCTCGGCCTCGAGAATCTGCTCGCGGATCTCCCGGCCCATGACCGCCTGGAAGTCGCGGACCATCATCGGATAGGGGTGCGGGCCGGCCGCCGAGCCGATCAGATAATAGGTGTCCTCCACGTTCGTGACCCAGTCGCGCAGGGCCTCGTTCATGGCGTCCTTGAGCGTCGAGGCGCCGCTGGTGACCGGCGTGACCTCTGCGCCCAGCAGGTTCATGCGGAACACGTTCGGCCGCTGCCGGGCGACGTCGACGGCGCCCATATAGACGACGCAGGGCAAGCCGAAGCGGGCGCAGACGGTGGCCGTGGCCACCCCGTGCTGACCCGCGCCGGTCTCGGCGATGATCCGGGTCTTGCCCATGCGGCGGGCCAGCAGGATCTGGCCGATACAGTTGTTGATCTTGTGCGCGCCGGTGTGGTTCAGGTCCTCGCGCTTGAAATAGATCTTCGCCCCGCCGAAATGGTCGGTCAGGCGCTCGGCGAAATAGAGCGGCGAGGGTCGGCCCACATAATGGGTCAGCAGGCCATTCAGCTCGGCCTGGAAGGCGGCGTCTTCCTTGGTGGCCAGATAGGCGGCCTCCAGGTCCAGCACCAGCGGCATCAGGGTCTCGGCCACATAGCGGCCGCCGAACTCGCCGAACCGGCCGTTGGCGTCCGGATAGGCGGCGAAATCGTTGGGCGTCGCAGGCGGCGCCGGGGGGTGCGTCGGGGCGTTCATCGTCTTGCGCGTCCTTGCAAAGAGCTCGTCATGCGCGGCGCACGGCGTCCAAAAAGGCCGTGATCAAGGCCGGGTCCTTTAGTCCGGGACCGCGTTCCACGCCAGAGGAAACGTCCACCGCAGGCGCGCCCGACAGGCTGATCGCCTCGGCCACGTTCCAGGGATCAAGGCCGCCGGCCAGGAACCAGGGCCGCGAAAACCTGCGTCCCGACAGGAGCGTCCAGTCAAACCGGGCGCCGACCCCGCCAGGCAGGGTCGCATCCTTGGGCGGGCGGCCCTCGAACATCAGATGGTCGGCGGCGCTTTCATAGGCGCTGACGCCCGCCAGGTCGGCGGCCTCTGACACGGGGATGACCTTGATGGTCCGCGCGCCGGTCCGCTGGCCAATGGCCGCCACCCGGGTCGGCGGCTCGGCCCCGTGCAGCTGGATCAGGTCGGGCCGCAGGTGAGTCATGATCTCGTCGATGAGCGCGTCGGAAGGGTCGACGCTGACGGCCACCACCTGGGCCTGACCCCGCACCGGTCCGGTCAGGGCGCCGGCCGCCTCCGGCGAGATATCCCGCGGACTGCCGGGAAAGAAGATGAAGCCCAGATAGGCCGCCCGGCCGTCCAAAGCGGCGGTGACCGCCTGCGGCGTGGACAGGCCGCAGATCTTCGAGGCGATGCGGGGGGCGCTCATGTCAGCTCGATTAGGGGATGGGCCCCCGGGTCCGCAAGGCGCCGCGATGATTCAGGGCGCGGGCGGGGTCTGGCCGGTCGCGCCGTTCTGCGCCTTGAGCTGGTCGCGGATCTCCATCAGCAGGACCTCGGTGGGCGAGGGCGCCGGCTGGGCTTCCGGCGGCTTCTCAGCCTCCTTGCGGCGGATGGTGTTCACCAGCTTGACCAGCACGAAGACCGCCCAGGCGACGATGACGAACTGGATCACCGTATTGATGAAGGCCCCATACTGGATCGCCACCAGTTCGACGGCCTCGGTCTCCGGGTTCTCGGGACGAAGCACCCATCGCAGGCGGGAAAAATCGACGCCGCCGGTGAGCAGGCCGATGGGCGGCATGATCACCTGGTCCACCAGGCTTTTGACGATGGAATTGAACGAAGCGCCGATGATGACGCCCACGGCCAGGTCGATGACATTGCCGCGTGAAATGAACTCGCGGAATTCCGAGACGATGCTCACGCCAGCAGATCCTCAGGCATAGGAATAGGGAAAGGCAGGGACCGCGGCTCAGTCGGCGTTGAGGCGCTCGCGCAGTTCCTTGCCGCTCTTGAAGAAGGGGACGTGCTTGGCGCGGACGTCCACCGGCTCGCCGGTGCGCGGATTGCGGCCCGACCGGGCGTCGCGGGCCCTGACCGACAGGGCGCCAAAGCCCCGCAGCTCGACGCGACCGCCCTGTTCCAGGGCCACGATCATCTGCTCGAGGACCACGCCCACCACCCGCTCGATGTCACGCTGGGTCAGGTGGGGATTTTCCTCGGCCAGACGGGCGATCAGTTCGGATTTGATCATCGCACTTTCCGCAGGTTCGGCGCGGGGGACCATGGGCGAGTCCCTGAGGATGATCAAGGCTGTATGCGGAAAACCCCCAGGCCTTTCCGGGCGACGGCCACGAAAAGCCCCGCCCGGCGAACCGGACGGGGCGATCTCAGATCAATGACCTGAAGCCAGGACGATCAATCCTTGGGCTGGCCCTTTTCGCGCAGGGCCGCACCCAGGATGTCGCCGAGGGAGGCGCCGGAGTCCGACGAGCCGAACTGCTCGATGGCTTCCTTTTCCTCGGCCATTTCCAGGGCCTTGATCGACAGGGACAGACGACGGGCGCCCTTGTCGACATTGGCCACCTGCGCATCGACGCGGTCGCCGACGGCGAAACGCTCAGGGCGCTGGTCGGCCCGGTCACGGGACAGGTCGGACTTGCGGATGAAGGCCGTCATCGGGGCTTCATCATCGCCCAGACGCACCTCGATGCCGCCCGAGGTGACCTCGGTGACGGTGACGGTGACCGTCTGGCCCTTGCGGTAGGCGTCGCCGGCCATCGGATCGCCGGCCAGCTGCTTGATGCCCAGCGAGATGCGCTCCTTCTCGACGTCGACGTCCAGGACCTGAGCCTTGACCATCTCGCCCTTCTGGTAGCGGGTGATGACTTCCTCGCCCGGCGCGGTCCAGTCCAGGTCGGACAGGTGCACCATGCCGTCGATGTCGTTGTCCAGGCCGATGAACAGGCCGAACTCGGTGGCGTTCTTGACTTCGCCCTCGACGGTGGAGCCGACCGGATGGGTTTCCAGGAAGGCGTCCCAGGGGTTGGCCATGGCCTGCTTCAGGCCGAGCGACACGCGACGCTTGGACGGATCGACGTCCAGCACGACCACTTCCACTTCCTGCGAGGTGGAGACGATCTTGCCCGGATGGACGTTCTTCTTGGTCCAGGACATTTCGGACACGTGGACCAGGCCCTCGACCCCGGCTTCCAGCTCCACGAAGGCGCCGTAGTCGGTGATGTTGGTGATCCGGCCGGTGAACTTGGCGCCGACGGGATACTTGGCTTCCACGCCGTCCCACGGGTCGGACTGGAGCTGCTTCATGCCGAGCGAGATGCGCTGGGTGTCGGGGTTGATCTTGACGATCTGCACCTTGACCGTGTCGCCCACCGCCAGAACCTGGCTCGGGTGGTTGACGCGCTTCCAGCTCATGTCGGTGACGTGCAGCAGGCCGTCGATGCCGCCCAGGTCCACAAACGCGCCGTAGTCGGTGATGTTCTTGACCACGCCTTCGCGGACTTCGCCTTCC
>JAHUZY010000174.1 GCA_019264505.1 Phenylobacterium sp.
GCCGGCTTCGGGGTGGTGGCCTGGCCGACGCTGGGCGCCATCGCCGCCAGCTGGGTCATCTCGCCCGTCCTGGGGGGACTTGTGGCCGCAGGCCTGCTGGGCCTGATCAAGGTCACCATCCTGTTCCGCCAGGATCGGATCGCCGCGGCCCGCACCTGGGTGCCCCTGCTGATCGGGCTGATGAGCGGGGTCTTCACCCTCTACATGCTGAGCAAGGGGCTGAGCCGGATCTGGAGCCCGTCAGGTCAGACAACCCTGGTTCTGGCCGGCGCCCTGAGCCTGGGGGGATGGCTGGCCGCCCGACCCTGGGTGGCCCGCCGGTCGGCCGTGATGGAGAACCGACGCAAGGAGGTCAGCCGGCTGTTCGTCCTGCCGCTGATCTGCGCAGCCGCCCTGCTGTCCTTCGCCCATGGGGCCAATGACGTGGCCAACGCCGTGGGCCCCCTGGCGGCCATTGTCAGCGCCGCCCAGACCGGGTCGGCCACCACGGCCGGCGACGTCGCCCTGCCGCTCTGGGTGCTGGCCATCGGCGCCCTGGGCATTTCGCTCGGTCTGGCCCTGTTCGGCCCTCGCCTGATCCGCACGGTGGGGGAGAAGATCACCAAGATGGACGCCATCCGGGCCTATTGCGTGGCCCAGGCTGCGGCCATCACCGTGCTGGGCGCCTCGACCCTGGGCCTGCCAGTGTCTTCCACCCACATCGCCATCGGCGGCATTTTCGGGGTGGGTCTGCTGCGGGAGATCCTGACCAATCGCGGGGTGCGCCGCCGGCCCAACGGGGCGGCGCCCGAGCCGACCGACCCCAGCCGCCCTCAGCCCCCCGCCGAACTCACCGAGCGGCAACGGGAGAAGACCGAGAAGCGTCGCCTGGTGCGCCGGCGCCATGCCTGGAGCATCGCCGCGGCCTGGGTGGTCACCGTTCCGGCCGCCGGCGTCCTGGCGGCGGGGATGTATGGTCTGCTCAGCGTCCTGACGCAGCTTTGACCTTGCGGCGGCCCTTGGCGGGTTTCGCCGGCGCCGCCAGGGTCTCCAGACGCTCAGCCGCCCGGTTCAGCAGGTCGACCAGGCCCGGATCGCCCAGGCGGGCGGCGGCCTCCGGCAGGGTCATCCACCGGCGGCGCCTCTGGCCGCGCTCGGGCCAACGGTCCAGCTGCCGGGTCACCCGCAGGAGATAGAGGCTGACCTCCAGATCCTCCCGGCGGTCGCCGCGGATGCGGACGGAGGGATAGGCGCCGAGCGCCACATCCTCGACCTCGCCCTCGACCCCGGCCTCCTCCAGGGCTTCCTGGGCCGCAGACTCCCAGGGGGTGCGGCCGCTCATCAGCCCGCCCTTGGGAAAGACCCAGCGTCCGGTGCGCCGCGAGGTGACCAGAAGGACTGAGACCCCCTTGTCGGTGACACGATAGGGCACGGCGCCGGCCTGGGGGGTCGGCGCCTCGGGCGTCCGGGGGGCTGGCGCTGGCCCCCGCCACCAGTCGATGAATCGTCGCAGCATGCGCGCCCTTCCTTGCGATGCGGCGCCTGGATGAGGACGCAACGCGGGGCGCGGGCTCCGTTTCGCGGTCCGAACGGCGCCCGCGCGGTCCCTGGGGGTATCAGATTCGCCGGCCCCGGCGAGGGCTCAGACCCGGGACTCATTCTGGGTTGATTGACTCTGGCGGACTCCAGACTAGAACAAAAGTAGAACGAAGGGATGAGGAGGATGTCGAGTTTCACCGCGACGGGGCGCGCTCTGGACGCCGTGCGGGCGAAGATCGCCGCCCTGGAGACGGGCGGACGGGGAGATCCTGCGTCGCTCTCCTTCGGCGAGGTGTCGATCGACCGCTGCTTTCCCGGCGGCGGGGGCCTGCCCCTTCACCGCTGGCATGAGCTGGGGGGCGAGGGGATGGAGGCTGAGACCGCCGCGGCGCCCGCCGCCTTCGTCGCCCTGCTGGCCAGGCCTCTGCTGAAGATGGGGCCGGCCGTCTGGATCGCCCGACGGGACGACCTGCACCCGCCGGGCCTGGCAGGACTGGGCTTTCCTGCAGGCGGGCTGATCGAGGTCTGGGTCCGGGACGAGGCCCAGGCCCTGGCCGCAGCCGAAGACGCCCTGGGGGCGTCCGGGGTGGGGACGGTGATCGTCGAGGCCCAGGCCTGTGACCTGACGGCGGGCCGCAGGCTGCAGCTGGCCTGCGAGAAGGGCCAGGCCACCGGCTTCCTGATCGCCCGACGGCCCTTCGGCGGCGGGGCGCCCGGTATGGCCGGCGGATCGGCGGCGGCCACCCGCTGGTCCATCGCCTCGGCCCCCAGTGCGCCTGTAGCCGGGCGACCGGGCCTTGGCGCGCCCCGCTGGCGGGCGAGCCTGGAGCGCTGTCGCGGCGGGCGTCCCGGCGCCTGGCTGTTCGAAAGTCCCGGGGCCTATTCAGATACGGAGATCCAGGATGACGCGCATCCTCTGCGCCTGGTCGCCGAGCTGGGCGATCGACAACTGGCGCCGGCGCAACCCGCCCGCCCCGCAAACCCGCCCGTCCGCTTCCCCGTCGGGGGCGAGGACGCCGCCCGTCGCCGCCGCGCCTGAGGCGCCCCTGGCCCTGGTGGAGACCAGCCGCGGAACCCGCCGACTGGCCGCGGTGGACCGGGCGGCCGCGGGCCTGGGCCTGTTTCCCGGCCAGAAGGCCGCCGACGCCCTGGCCTATGTCCCAGACCTCGTCACCGCCGAGGCCGAGCCCGAGGCCGACGCCCAGGCCCTGCTGGCCCTGGTCGACTGGTGCGTGCGGTTTTCACCGGCCGTGGCGCCCGATCCGCCTGACGGCCTGTTCCTGGACATTACGGGCCTCGCCCATCTGTGGGGGGGCGAGGCCGCCCTGGTGGCCGACTTTCGCCGGCGTCTCGCCCGCAACGACCTGCCCGTGGTCTGCGGCGTAGCCGATACGCCCGGCGCCGCCTGGGCCTTGGCCCGCCACGGGGACGGGGCCAGCCTCTGCCCGCCGGGCCGACAGGGCGAGGTGCTGGACCACCTGCCCCCCAGCGCCCTGCGGATTTCCGACGCCGCCTGCGCCCAGCTGGAGCGCCTGGGTCTGCGCCGGATCGGGGAAGTCCGCCGCCTGCCCCGCAGCCAGCTGGCCAGGCGGTTTGGCCTGGAGCTGATCACCCGCCTGGATCAGGCCATGGGCGAGGCGCCCGAGGCCCTGGCCTTCCGCCGGCCGGCCAATCCCTGGTTCGACCGCCTGGCCCTGGCCGAGCCGATCAGCACGCCAGACGATCTGGCCCGGGTGTGCGGCGACATCGTCGAACGGCTTTGCGCCCGGCTGACCGCCGAGGGCCAGGGCGCCCGGCGTTTCGAGATCGCCTACCACCGGGTGGACGGCCGCCCCCAGACCGTGGAGGTGGGTCTGGCCGTGGGCGCCCGGGAGGCGCTCCGGATCACCCGCCTCTTCCTGCCCAGGCTCGACCAGGTGGATCCGGGCTTTGGGGTGGAGCAGGTGACCCTGGCGGCCTTCGAGGTGGAAACCTTAAGCGCCCGTCAGGCGGCCCTGGCGTCGGAGCCGGCGGCGGGCGGCGGTGTCGAGATCGCGCCTTTGGTGGACCGCCTGGCCAACCGTCTGGGGGCTGAGCGGGTCTGGACCAGCCAGGCGGTGGAGAGCCATGTGCCTGAGCGGGCCGTGGCGAGGCGCGCGCCCTTTTCCCCCGAACTCCCGGCCCGCTGGGACCCGGCGCGGCCAAGGCCGATCCGCCTGTTCCGGCGCCCCGAACCCATCGAGGCTACTGCGCCTGTCCCCGACGACCCGCCGGTGCAGTTCCGCTGGCGGGGCCAGCTGCATCGGGTCCGTCTGGCCGAGGGCCCTGAGCGGATCGCCGAAGAATGGTGGAAGGCGCCCATCGGGGCGGTCTCGGCCACCCATGTGCGCGACTATTACCGGGTGGAGGACCAGGCGGGCGGCCGCTTCTGGATCTTCCGAGCCGGCCTCTATGAGGCGGGCGCCCCGGCCAGGTGGTGGCTGCACGGCCTGTTCGGATAGGCGAGCCATGTCGCGCACCCCCTCCCCCGCCTATGCCGAGCTGATGGCGGCCAGCAACTTCTCCTTCCTGCGCGGCGCCTCGCACCCTTGGGAGCTGGTGGCCACCGCCGAGGCTTTGGGCGTCTCAGCCATCGGCGTCTGCGACCGCAACAGCCTGGCCGGCGTCGTGCGGGCCTGGAGCGCCGGGCGCGAGCGCAACATCAGGGTCCTGACCGGCGCCCGGCTGGACTTCGCCGACGGGACGCCGAGCCTGGTCTGCTATCCTAGGGACCGGGAGGCCTATGGCCGTCTGACCCGCCTACTGACGCTCGGCCAACGGCGGGCCAAGAAGGGCGGCTGCGAGCTCTTCTACGAGGACTTCGCCGCCCATGCGGAGGGTCAGGTGGCGCTGACCGTGCCGCCTGAGCGACTGGATGAGGCCTTCGCTCAGGCTCTGACCAGGACGGCGGGCGACTTCCGGGGCCAGGTCTGGCTGGCTGCGGCGCGGGGCTATGGCGCCCGGGACCTGCCCCGGCTGGCCCATCTGCAGGCTCTGGCGGCGACCAGCGGCGCGCCCATGACCGCGGTCAATGACGTGCTCTATCACGGGCCCGAGCGGCGGCCTTTGCAGGACGTCCTGACCTGCATCGCCGAAAAGACCACCATCGATCAGGCCGGCTGGCGCCTGGCGGCCAATGCCGAGCGACACCTGAAGTCGCCCTCCGAAATGGCCCGTCTGTTCGCCCGCTTCCCGGAGGCCCTGGCGCAGTCGACCACCATCGCCGGCCTGATCGACTTCGACCTATCTGAGCTGCGCTACGAGTATCCCGACGAGCCCGTGCCGCCGGGCAAGACCCCCATCGCCCACCTGCGCGACATCACCTGGCGCGGCGCCTCCCAGCGCTATCGCCGCGGCGTGCCCGACAAGGTGCGAAAGCTGCTGAACCACGAGCTCGATCTGATCGAGCGGCTGGACTACGCCAACTATTTCCTCACCGTCCACGACATCGTCGCCTGGGCGAGGGCTCAAGGGATTCTCTGCCAGGGGCGGGGATCGGCGGCCAATTCCTGCGTCTGTTTCTGTCTGGGCGTCACGGCGGTGGACCCCACCAAGCCTGACCAGGACCTTCTGTTTTCCCGCTTCATCTCCGAAGAGCGGGGCGAGCCCCCGGACATCGACGTGGATTTCGAGCACGAGCGTCGCGAAGAGGTGATGCAGTACGTCTATGGCCGCTATGGCCGCGACCGGGCGGCGATCTGCGCCACCGTCATCCACTATCGGCCCCGCATGGCCATCCGCCAGGTGGGCAAGGCGCTGGGCCTCACCGAGGATGTCACCGCGGCGCTCGCCGGCACGGTCTGGGGCAGCTACGGGACTGGCACGCCCGATGATCATGTGCGCCAGACGGGCCTGGACCCCGACAACCCGCAGATCCGCCGGGCCACGACGCTCGCCACAGAGCTGATCGGCTTTCCCCGGCACCTGTCGCAGCATGTGGGAGGTTTCATCCTCACCAAGCGGCGGCTGGACGAGACCGTGCCCATCGGCAACGGGGCCATGAAGGACCGCACCTTCATCGAGTGGGACAAGGACGACATCGATGCGCTCGGCCTGATGAAGGTCGACGTCCTGGCGCTCGGCATGCTCAGCGCCCTGCGCAAGAGCCTCTCCATGCTGCGGGCCGACCACGGCCAGCACCTGCACGACCTGGCCGACATCCCCCAGGAGGACCCGGCGGTCTATGAGATGCTGTCCCGGGCCGATTCCGTCGGCGTCTTCCAGGTGGAGAGCCGGGCCCAGATGTCCATGCTGCCAAGGCTCCAGCCCCGCAGGTTCTATGACCTGGTGATCGAGGTGGCCATCGTGCGGCCAGGCCCCATCCAGGGGGACATGGTCCACCCCTATCTGCGCCGCCGGGAGGGCAAGGACCCGGTGGACTTCCCCGCTCCCCATCCCGACCACGGCCCGGCCGATGAGCTGAAGCAGGTGCTGGGCAAGACGCTCGGCGTGCCACTCTTCCAGGAACAGGCCATGCGTCTGGCCATCGAGGCGGCCAAGTTCACCGACTCCGAGGCCAACGGCCTGCGCCGGGCCATGGCCACCTTCCGCCACCACGGCAATGTGGGGGACTATGGGGTCAAGTTCATCGAGGGCATGGTCGCCCGGGGCTATGACCCCGACTTTGCGCGGCGCTGCTTCGCCCAGATCGAGGGCTTCGGTTCCTATGGCTTCCCCGAGAGCCACGCCATCAGCTTCGCGCTCCTGGTCTACGCCTCGGCCTGGATCAAGCAGCGCTGGCCCGACGTCTTCTGCGCGGCCCTGCTCAACAGCCAGCCCATGGGCTTCTACCAGCCCGCCCAGCTGGTCCGGGACGCCCGCGACCACGGGGTGGAGGTGCGCGGCCCCGACATCCTGGCCAGCGCCTGGGACTGCACCCTGGAGACCCCGGACGCCGAGGGCCGGCTGAAGGCCGTGCGCCTGGGCCTGCGCATGATCAAGGGTCTGAACCGCGAGGAGATGGAGCGCCTGGTTGAGGCCCGGGCGGCCGGGGCCGACACCCTGCCGCAGCTGGCCCGCCAGGCCCGCCTGTCGCAGCGATCCCTGGAGCTGCTGGCCGAGGCCGACGCCTGCCGGTCCCTGGGACTCGACCGGCGCGCGGCGCTTTGGCTGGCCAAGGGTCTGACCGGCGAGGGCCGGGTGGAGGACACCGCCCCCCTGTTCGCCGTCCGGGGAGGGCTGGGGGTTTCAGAGACCCAGGCCGATCTTCCCATGATGAGCCTGCCCCACCAGGTGGCCGAGGACTACCGGACCACGCGCCTGTCCCTGAAGGCCCACCCCTGCGGCTTCTTCCGCCGGGGGCTGGTTGAGCGGGGCGCAGTTCCCGCAGGCCAGCTTTCGGCCCTGCGGCACGGGGCCAAGGTCTGCGTGGCGGGCCTCGTCCTGGTCCGCCAGCGGCCGGGCACAGCCAAGGGGGTCACCTTCGTCACCCTGGAGGATGAGACCGGGCCGGCCAATCTTGTGATCTGGAAGGACGCCTTCGAGGCGAACCGCCGCCTGGTGATGACCTCGGCCTTCCTGCTGGTCCACGGCCGGCTGCAGAAGGCCGGCGAGGTGATCCATGTGGTCGCCGAACGCTTCGAGGACCTGACCCCGCAGCTTTCTCGCCTGCGGGAGGACAAGGCCGAGATCCGCGCCGCCTCCAACGTCACGGGCCGCCTGATCCGCAGCCGGGATTTTCACTGAGCGGCGGAGGCCTCAGCTCACCAGGCGCTCGGCCTTGAACTTCAGCGTCGCGATCATGCCTTCGGTGGGCCACTGATACTCCACCGATCCGCGCAGCTGACGCTCAACGACCCGGTCCAGCAGCCGGCCGCCAAAGCCCGCCCCTGGGCTGGGCGCCTTCACAGGCGGGCCGCCGCGTTCTGTCCAGACGATCACCGCCTCGTCCTGCACGATCTTGCAAGACACATCGAGCAAACCGGCCGCCGCCGAGAGCGCGCCGTACTTGACGGCGTTGGTCGCCAGCTCGTGGATCACCAGGGCGAGCGCCGTGGCCGCGCCCTCGCCAATGCCAACCCGCGGGACCGACACCCGGATACGGCCGCTGAACGCCCCCAGATCGTCATAGGGGTTCAACAAGACGGAGAGCAGGTCGCCAAGCAGGGTGGCCTCATCGGTCTGACCAGGCACCGGGCGGACCAGGTCGTGGGCCCGACCCAGGGCGGCGAGCCGCTGGATCAGCTCCCGGGCCATGTCCTCCTTGGTTTCCGCAGAGCGGGAGGTCATGGATGTGAGCGCGCCGGCGATGGTGATCAGGTTTTTGACCCGGTGGCTCATTTCGCCGGCCAGAAGCTCGTTGGACTCCTCAGCCTGCTTCCGGCCGGTGACATCGAGAAAGACGCCGTACATGACGCGCCCTTCGATATCCTCGTCGTCCCCCCGCCCGCGGGCCGAAATCCAGCGCACGTCGTTTTCGACCAGGATCCGGAAGTCGATCTCATAGGGGCCGACGATGCCGCGCGTGGCGTTGAACGCCACCCGCACGCGGTCGCGGTCAGCGGGGTGAATATGGGCGGACAGGTCTTCGAAGGTGACGGGCACGTCGTGGGGCACGGTCCACAAGGCGTGACCGATCTCATCCATCGTCAAGGCGTCGCTGTCGACATTCCATGACCAAAGGGCGATGCCGGCGGCCGTCACCCCCATCCGCAGATGCTTTTCGTCCCACACAGGCGCGCTTGGCTTAGCCATGGACCTTCTTTCGACTGTCCTCTTGGACGACCTCGGCACCTGACCGGTATCGGGGCGCCAGAGCAACCTATCGTTTCGCCGGCCCGGGACCCCGCACGACGCCGGAAGCGCCCTTGACCAGAACCACGTCGGCCCGTTTCCTCTCGGCCAGAGATGGATGGGGGCTGTGGGATGAGGGCTTGGATCATGGCGGCGGCCCTGGCGCTGGCGGCCACGCCGGCAGGCGCCGAGACGGTGCGGGCCAGCGTCGAGAGCGGGTTCCTGGCCGGCGAGGCCACCGACCGGGCGCGGATCTTCCGGAACATTCCCTACGCCGCTCCGCCGGTGGGGGCCCTGCGCTGGGCGCCGCCGCAAGCGCCAGCGCCCTGGACCGGGGCGCGGCCGGCGGTGGAGGCCGGCCCCTCCTGCCCCCAGCCCATGCGCGAGGACGGCGCTCCCAACGCCGGCGGCGCCAATGGGCCGATGAGCGAGGACTGCCTGCAGCTCAACGTCTTCGCCCCCCTCTACCAGCCAGACGCCAAGCCCGCCCCGGTCATGGTCTGGATCCATGGGGGATCGCACCGCACCGGCGCCGGCTGGGTCTATGACGGCCAGAACTTCGCCCGGGACGGGGTGGTGCTGGTGGCGATCAATTATCGCCTGGGGCCGCTTGGCTATTTCGCCCATCCGGCGCTTACCCGGGCGGCGGGAGCAAAGGCGCCCCTGGGATCCTATGGGCTGATGGACCAGATCGCGGCGCTGAAATGGGTCCAGCGCAACATCGCCGCCTTCGGGGGCGATCCGAACAATGTGACGGTCTTCGGCGAGTCGGCCGGGGGCATGAGCACGCTGGCCCTGCTGGCGGCGCCCCAGGCCAAGGGTCTGTTCCACAAGGCCATCATTCAGTCCGGGGGCGGCTGGTTCGAGCCGGACAGTCTGAAGGCGCAGGAAGCCGCCGGGGTCGCGGCCGCAGAAAGACTCGGCCTCCCGGCCAGGGCGACGGTCGCCCAGCTGCGCGCCGTCCCGGCCGAGACCCTGATCGACAAGATCGACGGCGAGTTCGGCCCCTTCCCCGACGGACGGCTCCTGCCGCGCACGGCCACCCAGGCCTTCGCCGCCGGCGCCGAGATCGACGTGCCGATGATCATCGGCTGGAACAATGGGGAGGACAGCCTTCTGGGCGGGCCCGGCGGCGGGGCGCAGTTCGCCGCCAGCCTGCCGCCCATGGCCAGGTCATTCTATGAGGAGGCCGCCGCCGAGGGCGATGAGGCCCTGGGCCGGGCGGTGTTCACCGACCGGGTGTTCGGGGCGCCGGCCCGCTGGATCGCCCGCCAGGGGGCCGAGGGGGCGCCGGTCTTCCTCTATCACTTCTCCTATGTGGGCGACCGGTTCCGGCGGGTCCTGACCCGCGCCCACCACGCCGCGGAGATCCAGTATGTGTTCGAATACTGGGGTCGCCGGACTCCCGACAGCGTGGTCAGCGACGAGGACCGGGCCATGGCCGCCCTGATGCACGGCTGCTGGGTCGCCTTCGCCCGCAGCGGGCGCCCAGCCTGCGAGGGTCAGGCCTGGCCGGCCTATGACCCGGTGTCCGACCAGCTTCTGGAGTTTGGGTCCGAGACCGCCGTGCGCCAGGGCTTCGCCCGCCGCCAGCTGGACGCCGTCGAGCAGTTCGCCGGCCCGACTCTGGCCCTGCCGGCGCAGTAGGCGACACCCCCTCGCCGTCACCCTCGGGCTTGTCCCGAGGGTCCCTGTCGAGGGCGGGCG
This sequence comes from Phenylobacterium sp., assembly GCA_019264505.1. GTDB lineage: Bacteria > Pseudomonadota > Alphaproteobacteria > Caulobacterales > Caulobacteraceae > Phenylobacterium. Next base: position 9,976 of record JAHUZY010000174.1, read on the forward strand.
CGAGCGTCACGAGGGATCCTGGGCACAAGGC
>JAHUZY010000209.1 GCA_019264505.1 Phenylobacterium sp.
CCCCCCAGGTCTCGTTCCGATCGGGATCGATCAGAATTCGTAGCGCAGGCCGACCTGGATGGCCCAGAGCGACTTGCCGTTGTTGTCGATGTTCTCGCGCAGGCTGTTGGCGTTGAAGTTCGAGTACCGATAGCGCGCGCAGGTCGGATCGCCGGTGGCCACCACGCTGCCGGCCGCATTGGCGCAGCTGACGCTGACCACACTATTGACGTCGCTATACTCCTCCACGATGCCCCACTCGTCGTTCAGCATGTTGAGAACGTTCTGGAAATCGAGGACCAGGCGGAACTTGTGGCCCGTGAAGTAGGACGGCAGTTCCTGGCTGAGCTGAAGATCGACGAGGTGGATGTCGTCGTTCTGATAGTAGCCCTTGGGAACGATCTGGTTCTGCGGCAGGCCGAACTGGTTGACCGCCCGCAGGAAGTTGTCGCGGGTCGAGACATCGGCGAAGCGCACCAGCCCATAGTCGAGCCCGCTGGCGCCGCCGTTGCCCGACATGTCCGGCACATAGAGCAGGTGGTTGGCGCCGCGGTTGACGCCGAACACCGGGCCACGGCCCGAGGACAGATCGCCCATGGTGAAGGTGGTGCCGCGGCCCGAGCGCTTTTCAGCAAACAGGGTGGCGCGGGTTTCCAGATCCCACAGGAAGGACCGGGCGTAGGTCGCCTGGAACTTGAAGCTGTGCTCGATCTCTTCGTACGAGGAGCCGTAGGCCGGCTCGTTCGGGTCTTGACCCGCCGGCGACTGGTAGCTCGAGCTCTGGGTGGAGCTGAACCGCAGGGACGAGGAGAAGTCGTCGATGTTCTGGTAGGTATAGCTGCCCACCACATCGAGACCGAAGTCGAAGGACTTCTGCAGCGAGACCGCTGCGACCAGACCCTTGCCCTCGTCGGTGTTGAAGATGACGAGGTCGCGGGCGGAGCCGAGGTTCTGCGACGAGATGCCCGCCGCAGCCCGTTGCGCCGCCGTGCCGCCGACGCCGTCGTAGCGGATGCGGCCATCCGGCGTGAACTGGCCAACGCCATTCACGACGAGCTGATTGGCGCGGGTGTCGCGGACATAGAGGCCGTTGCGCACCTGGGTGCCGACCACGTCGAGGCCCAGGTTCCAGCCGTCCCACAGCTCATATTGAGCGTTCAGGAACACCTTCCAGTCCGAGGGGAACTGGAAGCCCGGAGCGAAGGCGGCCACTTCCGTCGTGGGGGAGGCAGTGCCGCCGCCCTGGAAGGCCCGGACCGCGGCCGGGATGTCATAGAAGGTCTGGGGGTTGGCGCGCGCCAGATCCAGGGCCGCAGAGCCGATGGTCTGGTTGAAGCCCGGGGTGCCCGTGGTCTCGATGAACGTGCCCGCGGTGGTGCGCTGAATGTCCACGCCCGAAGTCAGGAAGCCTGCGCCGCCGCCGTAGGAGTTGGAGGCCAGCACGTCCGGCACGCCGCCGGAGAACAGACCGCCGCCGATGCGGACCTTCAGGCGATCGGTGGCCTGCCAGTCGATGGAGACCCGCGGCATCATCACGCTGCGGCCGTCATAGGTGGTCTGGTTGGAATAGCCGTTGCGGGCCAGGAAGTTGACGTTCAGCGGCGGGGGATCGTCGTTGGTGTACCAGTCGTAGCGCAGACCGGCCGAGACCGTCAGGTCCGGGGTGATGTCGTAGGTGTCCTGGAAGAAGACCGAGTTCAGCCGGTACTTCAGGGCCGCCGCAGCGTCGGTGGTCGTCAGGCTGCCGATCGCGTCGGTGTAGCGCAGGCGGCTGGCGCGGCCCGCGGCGAAGTCGGCGATGGAGTCGAAGTAGTACTGGCCATCCTGGGTCGGGATGAAGATGTTGAAGATCTCCTGCTCCTGGGTGGAGAAGCCGAACTTCAGCAGATGCTCGCCGAGCGCCCATTCGCCCTTGAGCTGGACCGTCAGATTGTCGGTGGCCAGCTGGTTGGCGTGACGGAATTCGTCGGGACCGAACCGCAGGATCGAGGGGTTGGCGGCGCCGGCGAGGTCGCAGGTGGTGGCCGACCCGCCGCTGGTGGGCGCCAGGCAGACCTGGACGTCGGAGAATTCCTGGCCGGACGGGGGCAACTGGCGGCGCTCATAGTCGCGCAGGGTGACGCGCAGCTGGGTCGAGAAGTTGTTGGTCCAGTCCGAGTTCAGCTCACCGGTGTAGGAATAGTCCTCCTCGCCGGTCAGGTACCACTGGGAGTCGAGGCCGGCGGTGGAGGTGGTGATGTTGGTGCGCTGGGTCACCTCGGAGAGGGCGTAGCGCGCCGTCAGAGCCAGACGATGCCGGTCGGTCAGATTGGCGTCGATCTTGAACGAGTACTTTTCATCCAGGATCGGCTTGGTGCGGGCGATCGAGCCGACGTCGAATTCGGTGGCGTAGTTGGCGTCGAAGATGCCGGTGACCTGATCGATCAGGGCCTGGTTCACACCGCGAACGGAGTTGGCGAAGCCCGCGCCTTCCGGACCCGTGGAGGTCGTGTCGGTAGACTCATAGATTTCGTAGGAGGCCGCGAAGAACAGGCGGTCCTGCCAGATCGGGCCGGACAGGAAGGCGCCCCAGTTGTTCTGGCTGATCTGCGACGGGATGTCGTTGCCACGGATCGAGCGGCCGACCATGCCGTCATTGAGATAGTTGACGAACAGGCTGCCGCTGAAATCGTTGGCGCCGGACTTCAGCACCACGTCGAGCGCGCCGCCAGAGAAGTCGCCGTTCTCGACATCGACGGGAACCGCGTCGACGGTGAACTGCTCGACCGCGTCCAGCGAGATCGGACCGCGACGGGTGGGGGTGCCGCCGGTGTTCAGGCCGAAGTCGTCCTGAGCCTGTGCGCCGTCGATGGTGATGCGGTTGTTCCGCGGATTGGAGCCGGCGATGGAGATGCCGCCGTCGCCCCGGGTGTTCTGGGTGACCAGCGGGCTGCGGCGGGCCAGGTCGCGGATGTCCCGGGTGACGGAGACGACGCTTTCGATAGCGGTCTCGTCGAGCACCCGGCGGACGCCGGTGCTGGTCTCGCCAGGCGTCGCGGTGACGACGAGTTCGGAGACTTCGGAGAAGAGGTCGAAGCTCAGGCGGGTGGTTTCGCCGAGCGTCAGGAACACATCTTCCTGGGTGCGCTGGCCGTAGCCCGGCGCCACCACCGTGATGGTGTAGGGACCGCCGACGCGCAGGCCGCGGGCGTCGAACACGCCCTGGGTGTTGCTGGTGGTGACCGACCGGGTGTTGGACGGTGTGTGGACCACAGTGACCGTGGCGTTTCCAACCGGGGCCCCCGCCTCGGTGATTACTTCACCGCGGATCGCCGCGGTGGTTTCCTGCGCGTAGACCGCGCTGCCCATGGCGCAGACGAGCGCCGTGAGAGCTGCGCCGCCGGCGAGCCGCTTCATAGAAGTCATTGTGAGATTCCCCTCTCCATCGAGCCCCGGAGCGGGCGTACGCACAATCGCCCCGAGTCCGGCGCTCTATACAGCCAAGTGGGCCACTTGTAGGTGATGGATTTATGACGGCGGTGACCTGTTGTGACGGCGCCACACCGCAAGGCGCCTGGACCTTTACAGCGCCTCCTGGGCGAGCAAACGTCCGCACCGTTTCGGGAGCCGCCCTTGTCCAACGCCGCCACGCCCTCGCCTGCTGATCCCGTCCTGGCCGCCTGGCGGATGGCCTTGTGGATCACGGTCGCCCTGACCGCGGTGCGGCTGGCGGCGATCTTCATCACGCCGCTGGAGCTCTATCCCGACGAAGCCCAGTACTGGCTGTGGTCGAGGACGCTGGATTTCGGTTATTTTTCAAAGCCCCCCATGGTGGCCTGGGCCATATGGGCGACGACGCTGGGCAGCGACGCCGAGCCGTTCGTGCGGCTTTCGGCGCCGCTTTTCCAGGCGGCCACGGCGCTCGGGGTCTTCGTGCTCGCCCGGCGCCTCTATGGACCTGAAGTGGCCCTGGCGGCCTGCGCCCTCTATCACCTGATGCCCGGCGTGCAGCTGTCCTCGGCGGTGGTGGCCACCGACGCGCCCCTGCTGGCGGCCCTGGTCTGGGCCCTGGCGACCTATGTTTATCTTCCGCAGACGGAGGGACGGCGGCGATGGGTCGCAGCCGCCGGGGCCGGCGCCCTGCTCGGTCTGGCCTTCCTGTCCAAGTACGCCGCCATCTACGCCCTGATCGGGGTGGGCTTGCACCTGCTGATCAGCCGGGAGGCCCGCCGGGCCTGGACCCCAGGCGCCATCTCCGCCGCAGCCGGCGCGACGGCGGCGGTCATGGCGCCCAATCTGATCTGGAACGCCCGGCATGGCTTTTCCACGGTCACGCACACGGCGGCCAACGCCAACTGGAGCGCGGGCGACCTGTTCCATCCCGGGGCCATGGTCGAATTCATCGGCTCCCAGTTCGGCGTCTTCGGCCCCATCCCCTTCGCGGTCCTGGTG
>JAHUZY010000234.1 GCA_019264505.1 Phenylobacterium sp.
GCTCGAAGAAGCGCGGGCCGCCGACCACGGTGTAGGGGATCTGCAGGAGGACGAAGCGCTCTTCGAAGGCGCGCATCTGGAACGAGGCCCGTACCAGGATCGCCATGTCCTTGTAGGGGCGGGGATCGCGTTCGGTGGTCCCCTTGCGGGCGCGTTCGATCTCGTCGGCGATCAACCGGCTCTCGGCCTCACCGTCCCAGACCCCGCGGACCACCACCTTCTCGCCGCCGTCGGCCTCGGTCCACAGGGTCTTGCCCAGGCGCGACTTGTTGGTGGCGATCAGCCCTGAGGCCGCCCCCAGGATGTGGCTGGTGGAGCGGTAATTGCGCTCCAGCCGGATCACCTTCGATCCCGGAAAATCCCGCTCGAAGCGCAGGATGTTGTCCACCTCGGCGCCCCGCCAGCCATAGATCGACTGGTCGTCGTCGCCGACGCAGCAGACGTTCTGCCGCTTCTGGGCCAGCAGCCGCAGCCACAGGTACTGGGCGACATTGGTGTCCTGGTACTCGTCCACCAGGATGAACTTGAACCGGTCGTGATACTCGGCCAGCACATCCGGCTGCGAGGTGAAGATGGTGATGTTGTGTAAGAGCAGGTCGCCGAAATCGCAGGCGTTCAGCACCCGCAGCCGCTCCTGATAGAGCCGGTAGAGCGCCTGACCACGGTTGTTGGCGAAGGCCGCGCCCTCGGCGGGCGGCAGGCGGTCGGGGGTCCAGCCGCGGTTCTTCCAGTGGTCGATCAGGCCGGCCAGGGCCTTGGCCGTCCAGCGCTTGGAATCGATGTTCTCGGCTTCCAGCAACTGCTTGAGCAGCCGCTCCTGATCGTCGGTGTCGAGGATGGTGTAGCTGGACTTCAGTCCCACCAGCTCGGCATGCCGGCGCAGGATCTGCGCGGCGACGGAGTGGAAGGTGCCCAGCCACCGCAGCCCTTCGGCCTGGGGGCCGATGATGGCGGCGATCCGCTCGCGCATCTCCCGGGCGGCCTTGTTGGTGAAGGTGACGGCCAGCAGCTCCCAGGGCTTGGCGCGGCCCGTCGCCAGGATGTGGGCGAGCCGCGTCGTCAGCACCCGGGTCTTGCCGGTGCCGGCCCCGGCCAGGACGAGGACGGGACCCTCCACCGTCTCCACGGCTTCCCGCTGCTCGGGGTTCAGCCCCTTCAGATAGTCGGGCGCATGACCCGGCCCGCCCACACGGGCGAGGTCGCTGATCTTCGGGGCGGGGACGGGAACTGATTCAGGCGCAGGCATGAGAACGTATGTAGCACACGCTGGCGCCGGCTTAAGGCCCTCAGGCGAGCATCCAGTCGCCCAAGGTGGCGGAGCTGACCCCCACCAGGATCATCTGGGCGCCGCCGACCATGCTGATCACCGTATCGGCGCCGGAGAAACCGAGGGTCCAGGTCGTGCCCGGATCGAAGCGCACCCGGTCGCCCTCGACGCTGTTGAAGTCCAGCACCCGGTCGATCCCGGCCTCCCCGAAGGTGTTGAAGATGTCGGCCCCGGGACCGCCGCTGATCGTGTCATCGCCCCGGTCGCCGGAAATCCAGTCGTTTCCTGGCCCGCCGTAGAGAACATCGTCCCCCTGGCCGCCGCGGATCAGGTCGTTCCCGTCGCCGCCATACCCGGTGTCATTGCCGAGATTGCCGTAGACGATGTCGTCCCCGGTCTCGCCATGCAGCAGATCCTGATCCTTGCCGCCCACTACCCAGTCATCGCCGCCGCCGCCCCACAGGGTGTCGTTTCCGGCGTTGCCATGCATGTCGTCAAAGTCACGCCCGCCCCAGATCTGGTCGGCGCCGTCCATCCCGCGCAGATAGCTGCGCCCATCGCCGCCGCGGATCAGGTTGTCGGCGCTGTTGCCCAGGATCGTGTCAGCGCCCGGCCCGGCGATGACGTTTTCGATCACGGTGTTGTAGGCGATCCCCAGATTGTCGGTCCAGGTATAGGTCTCGGGCTTCAGGATGTGCTCGTTGAAGAACTCCTGCGCCCACGGAAAGCGAACCAGCATCTCGGCGATCTGGGCCTGGGCCGAAAACTGGGCGATGGAGGAATAGGCCCCAGGCGCCAGGTCAATGACCGATCCGCGGCTGTGGTTCGACAGGTCGAAGGTGTCGATCCCGCCAGCGTCGTAGATGGCCTGGAAGAAGGGCCGGCTCTGATCCCAGCTGTAGGTGGTGTCGCCCGCTCCGGTGGCCGGGTCAGCGCCATAGCGGGCCTGGATGGCCATGATGTCGAACACCATGGGCGTCTCGGGGGACACGCGCGTCGGCGTGATCCTCACCCCCGTGGCCGTTGAAACCGCCTGCCAGTGAAGGCTGTCGACGGCCTCGGTATAGGACATCAGGGTGTAGCGCTTGGTATCATAGGCGGCGGGAAGGGTAGGGCCATCCTCGAACGGGTGCTTCAGGCCCAGGGCGTGGCCCAGTTCATGGATCGTGGCGCTGTAGTCGAAGCCGCCGACGGCGAAGTCGGCCCCAGCCTTCTCATGGCTGATCCAGATGTCGCCCATATAGGGCTGGCCAGACCCGCCAAAGCTGGGCGGATAATAGGCGAAGCCCCAGGAGGGCTCGTCGTCGTCCTCGTCGTCCACGGCCTCGACATCGGTGAAGGCCACCCGGATCTGCCCGGGCGCGGACAGATCGTCTGTCTGGACGAACCGGCTGGCGATCAACCGGTCCCAGGTCTCGACAGCCGCGGCGAACCGCAGTCCCTGGGCGCTGTTCAGCACGCCATAGCCGGGGACCGTCGGCTCATCTCCCGTTCCGTAGCCAGGCCAGGTCGAACCTTCTCGCGGGATGCTGTAGGTGATGGTCGAGCCGCCCCACCACCGGGAGGCGGTGAGCAGGCTGGCGATAATGGTGCTGGCGTCGGGGGCGGCCATGAACGCTCACGCGTTGAGAACAGAACGACTTCAATAGCCTAGGATCGGGCGCGAGCCCGTAACGAATTGATAACGCCCCCGACCGGTCACCAGGAATTGACCGTCGGCTTGAACCCGATGAGGCCCCGATCCATGCCTGACATGCCGCCCCCGATGGTGTCCGAGGTCCAGGTCACCGCGCCGCGCCTGGCGCCCAGTCCCGCAGACCTCGCCTTCTCCATCGTTCGGGTGGGGCCAGATGATCTGGCGCGCAGTCCGCGCCTGGACGAAGCCCTGCGCGCAGAGCCTGGGGTCTCCCTCTTCCGGCGGACGGGGAGCGAGGTGGCCAATCCGACCATCCAGGGGCTGTCCCTGCGGGCCATCGCCCCCTCGGGCGCCGGCCGCACCCTGGTTACCCTGGATGGCGCGCCGCAGAACGATCCCTTCGGCGGCTGGGTCATCTGGTCGGCCCTGCCGCCCGAAGGGCTGGCCGGCGCCGATATCGTCAAGGGGGCCGGCGCCGGACCCTATGGCGCCGGCGCCCTGACCGGCGTGGTGGCCTTGCAGGAGCGCGAGCCCCAGGCCGGCCTCTCGGCCCTGGACCTGTCGGTGGCGGAGTATGGGACCTATCGCGGGGCCGCCGCCTTCGGGACGGACAACCTTATGGTGGTGGTCTCAGGCCTCAGCCAGGAGGGGTATGTGCCGGTCCGCGGCGCCGGGCGCGGGGTCGTCGATCAGGCCGCAGGCCTCGACCAGGTCTCCGCCGCCGCGCGGCTGCAGGGACAGGTGGCCGGCGTCAACGCCGCCTTCCGGCTTTCGGCCTTCGAGGAACGTCGCGGCGGCGGGGTGGAGGGGGTCAGCTCCGAGGCCAGCGGCGGCGGGGCCACCCTGTCCCTGGCTCAACCCTCGGCCACGGACGCCGGCGGCTGGCGGCTGCAGGCCTGGCTGCGGACCAGCGACCTGAAGAACCGCTTTGCGGCGGTGGAGGCTGATCGCTCGGCCAGCCGCCCGGCGGCGCAACAACTGGCCACGCCGGCGCTTGGCTATGGCCTGAACGCCGCCTGGCGGGCGGTGAACGGGCCCTGGACCTGGGAGGTCGGCGCTGATCTGCGGGTGAGCGACGGCGAGACCCGGGAGTTCTTCCGCGACCTGGGCGCCGGCTTCACCCGCGGCCGGGTGGCCGGCGGGCGCACCCAGGTGGGCGGCCTCTATGGGGAAGCCACCCGGGTCGGCGAGCGGCTGCTGCTCACCGGCGGGGTCCGCGTCGATGGCTGGGAGGCCAGCGAGGCGCGGCGGATCGAGCGCGAC
>JAHUZY010000259.1 GCA_019264505.1 Phenylobacterium sp.
GCGGGCCATAGACGAAGCCCATGCAGAACAGGCTCAGCGACAGGAAGCCGAACACCAGCGAGAGCGAGCCCGAGCCCAGCATGGGCGCCAGCAGGAGGCCCGCGACGATCACCATGCCGCAGCCCCACATGAGCACGCCCCGTGGCGTGGTGGCGTCCGACCAGTAGCCGGCGATGACGATGCCCACGGCCATGAACAGGATGGCGCCCAGCTGGATGGCCAGGAAGGCCTCCCGCGAATAGCCGAGCGTGGTGACGCCGTAGCCCAGGGCGAACGATGTCGAGAGGTAGTAGGTGGCGAAGCAGGCCACCACGGCGAAGGTGCCGCCGAGCGTCTCCAGCGGATGGCGGGCCAGCAGCTCGAACAGGGGGGTCTTGGGCGGCGTCGCCTCTTCCAGGGCCTTGGAGAAGGCCGGGGTCTCGGTGAGCTTCAGGCGCACCCAGAGACCGACGCCCACCAGCACGGCGCTGAGCAGGAAGGGGATCCGCCAGCCCCAGGCGATGAACTGTTCCGGGGTGAGCAACAGGCCCAGGATGAGGAACAGGCCGTTGGCGGCGATGAAGCCCACCGGCGCGCCGAGCTGCGGGAACATGCCAAAGCGCGCCTTCCAGCCGGGCGGCGCATTCTCCACCGCCAGCAGGGCCGCCCCGCCCCACTCGCCGCCCAGGCCCAGCCCCTGGCCAAAGCGCAGCAGGCAGAGCAGGGCCGGCGCGATCCAGCCCGCCGTCGCATAGGTGGGCAGGAAGGCGATGGCGAAGGTCGAGACCCCCATCAGCATCAGGGAGGCGACCAGGGTCGATTTGCGGCCGATCCGGTCGCCGTAGTGGCCAAACAGCGCCGCCCCCACGGGCCTAGCGAAAAAGGCGATGGCGAAGGTGGCGTAGGAGGAGAGCAGCTGGGCCGAGGGCGAGGCCGCCGGGAAGAACAGCGGCCCGAACACCAGGGCCGCGGCCGTGGCGTAGATGTAGAAGTCGTAGAACTCCACCGCCGTGCCCACCAGGCTTGCGCCCAGCACGCGGCGATTGGAGGGCGCCTTCAGCGCCTCGATCCCTTGCGACATGGTGTCCCCCTCCCGTCGAGGCCACAGGCCTTGGCCTCCGCCGCGGGCGAGGTCAAGCCTCCCTGCTCTTGCGAACCCCCTGGGTTGTGCCACCTTGGAGGCTGAAACGATCAGAGCCGCAAAGCGGCCGACCAGCCCCGGGGAGGGCGAACCCATGACGATCTTGCCGACAAAAGGCGCGCCCTGGGCCGAGGTGTCCGCGCGCATGGACCAGATGGGCCAGGGCGATGTGAAATGGCGCGACGGCAAGGCCGCGGTCTATGTCTTCAACGCCGGCCCTGAGATCGAGCAGGTGCAGAAGGAGGCCTACGCCAAATTCGCCTCCGAGAACGGCCTGGGACCGGCCGCCTTCCCGAGCCTGAAGCAGATGGAGGCCGAGGTGGTGGGCTTTGGCCTCGGCCTGCTGCACGGCGACGGGGGGTGCGTCGGCAACATGACCAGCGGCGGCACCGATTCCATCCTGATGGCGGTCAAGGCCGCCCGGGACCACGCCCGCAAGGTCCGCGGCCTGACGGGGAAGCTGAATCTTGTCCTGCCCCGCTCGGCCCACCCGGCCTTCGACAAGGCCTGTGCGGTGATGGAGATCGAGGTGCGGCGCACGCCGCTGAAGGATCTGCTGGCCGATCCGGTCGCCATGGAGGCGGCGATCGATGGCCAGACCATCATGATGGTCGGCTCGGCGCCCTGTTTTCCCTATGGCCTGATCGATCCCATTGAGGCGCTGGGCGCGCTGGCGGAGCGCCGCGGCGTCTGGCTGCATGTGGACGCCTGTGTCGGCGGCTATATCGCCCCCTTCGTGCGGATGAACGGCGGGGATGTCCCGCCCTTCGACTTCGAGGTTCCCGGCGTCTGGTCCATGTCGGCGGACCTGCACAAGTACGGCTACTGCGCCAAGGGGGCGTCGACCGTCTTCTTCCGCAGCGAGCATCTGCGGGCGCACATGATCTTCGAGGTCGGCGACTGGCCGGCGGGCAAGATGGTCACCCCCACCCTGGCTGGCACCCGGCCCGGGGGCGCCATCGCCGCGGCCTGGGCGGTGATGAACGTCCTGGGCGTGGACGGCTACCGCGCCAAGCATGCCGATGTGACCGAGGCGCGCCAGGCCATCGGCGAGGGCGCAAAGGCCCAAGGCTGGCGCCTGCTGGGCGATCCGCAGCTCGGCATCCTGGCCTTCACCCGCGAGGACGTGAATCCGTTCGCCGTGCTGAAGCACCTCTATGGCCGCGGCTGGGTGACCAGTGCGGTGACCGAGCCGTCGGGCCTGCACCTGATGCTGTCGCCGGTTCACAAGTCCGTCGCCGATACCTATCTGGCGGACCTGGCCTGGGCGACCCAGATGGCCAGGGACGACGGCGCCCGTCCGGCGGAGGCGCGCTATGGGGGATAGGGCTGTGCAAGCCAGGGACGGACAGGCGAACAGAGGCGCCCGGAAGGGCGGCCTGCCGTGGGGCCTGCTGACCGCCGTGGCCCTGCCCACCGCCCTGGTGGGCGGCTTCCTGCTGGCCAGGGGTCAGCTGAACGACGAGTCGGTGCCCAAGACCTATGTCCTGCCCGGGATCGGCGAAGGCGTGACCGTGCTCGCCATCTGGGCTCATCCCGACGACGAGATCACCTGCGCCGGCGCGCTCAGTCAGATGGCCAAGGCCGGGGCGCGGGTGGTGCTGGTCTATCTGACCCGGGGCGAGGCCGCGCAGAACACCGGCTATACCCCCGACGAGCTGGCCAAGGTGCGCACCCTTGAGGCCAAGGCCGCCGGACGCCTGCTGGGCGCCGACGCGGTCGAGGTGCTGGACTTCCCCGATGGCGGCCTGTCGCGGATCGATCCTGCAAAACCCAAGGCGGCCATCGCCGAGCTGATCGGCCGCTATCGCCCGCAGGTCCTGGTGAGCTTTGACGAGAAGGTCGGCTTCTACGGCCATCCCGACCATGTGCGCACGGGCGTCTGGGTGCGCGAGCTGTTCGAGAACCCGACCCGCGAAGGCGCCTGGCCGCGCCTGCTCTATCAGGTGACCCTGCCCCGCGCCCTGGTGCGCCTGGCCCTGCGGCTGGTGGACGCCTTCCGCAACAACTACCCCAAGGGCAAGGGCGAGGGCCTGCCTCCGCCGCAGATCGCCGTGAACATCGCCGGTGAGGCCCTGACCAAGCGCGCCCTGCTGGACGTGCACGCCTCCCAGGCCAAGATCATCGCCGACGTGCAGCCCTATTATGACCGCCTGCCGGCCTGGCTCTATTACCGGCTGTTCGACCGGGAGTATTTCGTCCAGCTGCGCCGCCGCTGAGGGGGCCGCTTACGCCCAGAGGGGCGAGGCGGCCTTCATGAAGCGCAGGCAGAAGGTGACCCGGGCCTGATCCTTGCCGGTCCCCGGATCGGCGATCAGCAGGTCAAACCAGGCGGCCTCGGCCTCCGGGCTCTCGGTGATGGCGTGCAGGCGGGTGCGGGCGAGATAGGCGGCGCCTGCGCGCAGGGGACCCTCCAGGAACTGGATCTCCACCCCGCCCAGCTGGCCCTGGCGGGCGAGGTCGTCGCCGACGGCGGGGGCGCAGGCCGCGGCCGCCAGCTCGACCACCTCGGACGGCGACAGGGCCGCGCCGGCGGCGGCGCCCGGCAGGCTGAGGGTCAGGTCGTGGACCTCGGCGCCGACGCTCAACCCCGCCAGGATGCGGATGGCGCTGCGGGGCGCGGCCTCCTGGGTCAGCAGCCGCCGTGACAGCTCGGAGCCCGCATCGGCGTGGTCGGCGCCGGTGCCCTGGCAGATCAGGGCCATGGCCGCGCTGCGCAGCTCAAGCCTCGCCCGCTCGCGCCCCGGCGTGGCCTGGGCGGTGAGCATCTCGCCGGCCTGGGCTGCGGCCTTGAACAGGACCGAGAGATTGCCCCCGGCGCACCAGCCCTCTCCATAGAGATCGACCAGCAGGGGGACGAAGGCGTCC
>JAHUZY010000314.1 GCA_019264505.1 Phenylobacterium sp.
GCTTTGGGGTGGGCGCCTCTTCGACGGTGAGTTTTGGGGTAGCGCCTCACCGATCACCGGGGAGCTAGCGAATTTGCCCAACTCACAGTTCGTCGCTAAGGTGAGCTACGAATCTGCTCTTGCTCACCGTTGGACGTGTCGATGTCGAAAGACGCTGTGGTCGATCTCGCTATTCGGACCCTGGATCAAAAGGGGCGCGGCAACCCGTTTGATCCAGCCAACTATGGCGAGATCGTCAAGCCGGGCGAGCTGGTGGACATCGTCGAGCTGAGCCCCCTCACCCTGGCCGATCGCCGCATCTATAACCTGCTGATCGCCAACGCCTGGGAGCGGATCGGCGAGCCGATCATCCATCGCATCTCGAAAACGGCCCTGAAGGGCACGCATCAGGGCAATGAGCGGGTGGAAAGCTCGCTGCTGCGGCTGATGGGCACGATCGCGATCGTCACCATCCGCAAGGCGGGCAAGAGCTACAAGCGCCGCGTCCAGCTCCTCGGCCCGAGCGACGAGAGCCTGGAGAAGGACGGCTTCCTTCACTACCGCATCCCCGAGGAGCTGATCGAGATCCTGCGGAACAGTGAGGTCTATGCCCGCCTCAAGACGCAGGTGATGTATTGCTTCGAGTCGAAATACGCCCTCTGCCTCTATGAGATGATCGAGCGCCGCATAGGCCTGGAATACAAGCAGACGGAAGAATTCACGGTCGATGAGCTTCGCGCCCTCCTGAACGTGCCGGAAGGGAAGCTGGAGCGGTTCGCGGATTTCAACAAATACTGCCTAAAAGCCGCCAAGGACGAAATCAACAAACTCTGCCCTTTCTTCGTGGACTTCACGCCCATCAAGAAGGGGCGCAAGGTCGAACGGGTGGCGCTGCATTGGTTCCCGAAAACCTCCACCGGTAAACGTGATGCGCAAATCCTGATCGATCAGCACAGCGTGGTCCGGCGCGCCAAGCTGCGAGGCGAACCCCTCGAAATGCCGGTCTTGGTGGATTTCAGCCAACCGGCCGACGAACGGTGAGCCCCTACCCCAAAGCTCACCTTTTGGCCGTCGATCACCGAACCGTATAGGCGTATATTTGTATACGCCTATACCACTCCGCGACCGACGCGGTTGCGCCCTTTCTTGACGAATAGATCGTCCAGCGCCTCGGCCAACAGACGTTGAACCGTCGTCCCCTCCTCCGCCGCGAGGATGCGGAGTTGGGTGCTGATCTCGGGGGGGAAGTGGCCGCCGATCAGCTTGGTCCCCTGCCGGGCCCCCTGCGTCCCTCTGGCAGGTGGGGCCTCGGCCGGCGTCGCCGGCGCGGGTGCGGGCTCGCCGCCAACCTTGGCACGGTCGAGAACGGCCTGAAGCGCATTGCCCTTTGCCATCACGCGACCTCCAGCTGATCGTATAGCCGTATAGCTGTATACTCGTATAGCTGCCTGATCTCGTCCGCCGCAGGGCCATGCGGTTCGAACTCCTGCACCGCCTGGCCTGCGGCCTGGGCTCGGAAAAAGGCTTTGCGGTTGCCGACTGTCACCGGACAGACGGCCCCGCCCAGCTCCTCCACCGCCTTCATCGCGTCGCCCGTCTCCTGGCCCTGGGGCGGCACGAAGGTGAGCACCACGGCAAAGGCGCGGTCGAGCTGCCGCACGACCTCCAGCGTGTGCGTCATACTCATGGTGTCGAACACGGCGGTCTTGGTCGGGATCAGGATGAAGTCGGCGTGGCGCGCCGCCTCGAAGGTCACGTCGCGCGCCACGGCCGCGCCGTCGATCACCACCAGGTCGGTGCCGGCGTCCGCGCAGGCCTTCAGCATCGCCGGCAACCGCACGGGCTGGATCGAGGCGACCGCGGGCGTGTCGAGCTGGCGCACGTCCTTCCAGAAGGAAGCGGTCGCCTGCGGGTCGAGGTCGATGATCGCAACCTCTTTGCCGGCCTGCTCGGCCGCCACGGCCAGGCACGTCGCCAGTGTGGTCTTACCGACTCCGCCCTTCTGCGACAGGATGGCGAGAACCTTCATGCTACACTCCTACGGGTATAGGACTATACTTGTATACACAGATGATGCGGAAGGGAAGGAGCTTCGCACGCGCTCACCCCTCGGGCTCGTCCTCATCAAGGGGCTCGTGGCGCATCGCGCCATGACCCGGGATCGGGCAGAGCGGCGCCCCGGCCGTCTCCAGCCATTTGCGCGCGGTCCTGACGGTGTAGCCGCACGCCTGACACTCGCACTTGAGCATCCGGACCGCCTGCTTCCGGGGCGCGGTCGTCAGCCCGCCGGTGTCGAGGCGAGCGTGGGGGAGGGGACCCGCCGCCGAGAGGATGGGGGAGACCGCTGCAAGGAACGCTTCGCCCGGCGTGGTGGCGCGCATCGGCCCGACCAGCCCGAGCCCAAGCGCGATGCGTTTAAACGGCTTCCCATGCCCCGCCTTGATGCCCACGGCGGCATGGACCAGCTCGTGCGCCAGGATCGCGGCGATCTGCGCCGGCATGGCGTCGGGCGCATGGGCTAGGTCCGGCCGGATGAAGATTTCAAAGTGTCCGTCCGCGCTGCGCCGGTTATCCCAGCACTCGCCGATCGCCCGGCTCCGCCGGCCAGCGCTGGTGAAGCCGATGGCCACCCGCACCCGGTCGGGCAGGGGAGCGCCCAGCGCCTCGAACAGCGGCGCCATGCCCGCCGCCACCCCATTTAGCCAGCTTTCCCGGTTATCATGGATCATCTCACTGTCTCCCTTCACATCGCCGCAGGGCGATGGCCTCGGCCATCGGCCCTGCCGTCGTGGCGAGCAGCCGGGAGAGAGGGGGCAACGGGAATCGGTCGGGGTGGTGCGGGCGCAGGCGCAGCCGAGCCACGGCCCGGCCGATTGCCGTTGCGGGGAGAGGGGGCGGCGCGCCCCTTTCCCCTGCTGACGGAGATCTTCGCCGGCGACGCCGGCGGCCTCATGCGGGCCTTGCCCGCCCGCG
The DNA here is from genome assembly GCA_019264505.1 of Phenylobacterium sp. Lineage (GTDB taxonomy): Bacteria > Pseudomonadota > Alphaproteobacteria > Caulobacterales > Caulobacteraceae > Phenylobacterium. The sequence continues at coordinate 2,953 of JAHUZY010000314.1, forward strand.
CGAGCGATCGCCACCCGACAGGGACGAGACGCCAAAGGCGGCTCGGTCGGAGCGCAGCGGAGATAGAGCGCGGTCCTCTTGGGGACGCGCCCAAGGTCGGGCTCCGCCCTTGATGCCTGTCGGACCCAGTGCTACATGTATGCCATGACCGATGCTGAGGAAACCGCGCGGGCCTTCAAAGCCGCCTGGTTCACCAAGGCGGCGCGCAAGGCACGCATCAAAGACGACGAACTTTGCGAAGCGATCGAGGAAGTCAGGAAGGGCCAGGCTGACGATCTTGGTGGCGGAGTATTCAAGAAGCGCCTGAACAAGAACATGCACCGAAGCATCATTCTCGCGAAGGGCGGTCGCTATTGGATTTACGAGTTCCTGTTCGCGAAAAAGGACCAGGCCAACATCGACGATGAGGACTTGGAAGACTTCAGAGCCCTCGCAAAGAAATATGCCGCGTTGAGCGAAAAGCAGGTCGCTCAACTCCTAGAGGACAAAGACCTGACGGAGATATGTAATGGCGACGAAACGTAAGTTTAAAAGTGACATGTCCGAGGCGATCCACTCGTCTGCGGCAGCGCTTTACAAGGTCGGGGCGATCGACAAAACGACCATGGCGGACTTCGACGCCCGCCATTTGGTCCCCAGCGAAATAGCGCCCGCCGAAATCAAGCAGCTCCGCGAAGCCAACAATGTCAGCCAGCGCGTGTTCGCCCGCTACCTCAACACGAGTGAAAGCACGGTCGAGAAGTGGGAATCGGGCGCCAAGCGGCCCAGCCCCCCATTGCGAAAGCTCCTGTCAGTCGTGCAAAAACACGGCCTGCAAGTCCTCACCTAGCGCCCCGCGCCAGCGTCGCCCTGAGCGTCTTGTCGCTAACCCCATAGGCCCGCGCGACCACACGCACCGGCTCGTCGCCGGCAAGCCGGGCGCGCGCCTCGGCGATCTGCTGGCCGTTCAGCTTTGGCGGCCGACCGAGATGGCGGCCCGCCGCCTTGGCTGCGACGATGCCCTGGCGCTGGCGCTCGCGGGTCCGCCGGCGCTCATGCGCGGCGAGGCTGGCCAGGATGTCGGCGATCAGCCGGCCGTCGTTGGTAGTGATGTCGAGGGAGGGGAGGGCGAGCACCCGCAACACCACCCCGCGCCGGATAAGGTCGTCCATCAACAAGACCGCCTCGCCGGTGCTGCGGCCGAGCCGGTCCAGCTCGGTCACCACCAGCTCGTCGCCGGCGTCGAGTCCCGCCAGGAGCCGATCGAGGCGAAGGCGCGCCTTCACCCCGCTTTGGATCTCCTCAACGAACTGATCGCAGCCGGCCGCGGAAAGCTGTGAGCGCTGGCGAGCGAGGCTCTGTTCTTCACTGGAAACCCGAGCGTAGCCGTAGCGCATTTCTTCCACCACCTTTCAGCCCACTTAAGTAGCTGATTTGGTTGGGGCAGGGGAGGGTGGAAGAAAGGTAGACCTTGTGTCTATCAGCGTCCTAAGATGGGCCTAATCGTCCGCGTACTGTGCGATGTAAACTTGGATGAGCTTGAGCGAGGGCGGTTTTTGGAGGCCAAAACCACACCGAAAGTCAATTTCGCCTTGCGTCACTCAAATTGCTATCGCTTGCGTTGGAGCGCGCCCGCCGGTGCTCCAACCCGATCCAAGGTTTGGGCTACAGCATCGACAGGCGCCCACAAACCTTGTCGTCTTACGCCCTCGAAGGACCGCTCAGGACCATAGAGGGCAACTTCGGGCGCCAAGCGCCTTGCTTCTAGCCGCCCAATGGCGTTGAGCAACGCCACACCGGCCACATAGGCGTCCCGACGAGACGTGACCAGGGCCAGTTCGGCGTTCCGCAACTCCAGTTCGGCGTTCAAAATATCAAGCGTCGTCCGAAGTCCAACATCGAACTCCAAGCGGGTACCCTCAACTGCGATTTTGGCGGCCTGGACAACACCCTCGTTCGCGTCGGCGGCGACGTTGGCCGTCCTCAGTTGGCTCCACGCTTGCGCAATTACTTGGCGGACCTGGCGCTCCACGCCCTCCAACCGGATGCGATCGGTGTTGTTGCGCTCAACAGCCTGGCGCACTTGCGAAGCGATTACTCCGCCCGAATAAATTGGCACTGTGGTCACAACCGACGCTGAGAGGTTTCGAGCAAAGCGGTCGGCGATGAAGGGATCGACCTGGCCGGAGTAGCCATAACCGCCCCGCAAAGAAATGCTCGGGTGCCTCTGCGCTCGCACCACCGCCACCCTAGCGCGGCTGGCCCGTTCAGCGAGCTCGGCGGCTTGGATTCTCGGACTTTCGGCACGAGCAACGTCCAGCGCTTCAAGCACGTCTTTTGGTAGGAGTTCGTCCAGCAGAGGCTGGGGCGCAAGATCGCCCGGTGGCCTTCCCACCACGGCTTCGTAATTGGCGCGGCTGATCTCCAGTTGACCTTCTGCGGCGGCGAGTTGGGCCCGCGAGGAGCCGAGGCGGGCCTTGGCTTGCGCAACGTCCGTACCCGTGAGCTCTCCGACGTCGAAACGTGCCTGCGTCTCCTCCAGTCGCTTATCCAGGGTATCCACATCTTGACGCCGGATCGCCACGATCCGCTGATCACGTAGAACGTCAGAATATGCCTGGGTCACATTGAGAAGCACGCTTGCCTCGACATCGCGAAGGGTTGCGCGGCCTGCGAATATGTCGGCCTCCGCCGCCGACATCGCAGCGATGGTTCGGCCGCCAGTATAGAGCGGCTGATTGAGCGAAAGGGACGCATTGCCAAAATTGCGCTCAGTCACGCCGCCGGTCGTAATTGCCGTATCGGGTATGCCGTCGCCATTGGTGTCGACGAGCCCGCCACGCCCGGCGTTGACCGAAGTGTTGCTGTAGGATGCCGTCGATGAGATACTGAGCTGCGGGCGCAGACCCGCACGCGCCTGGACGTATCCCTCGTCCAGAACCCGGACCTGAGATCTTTGCGCTTCCAGCGTCGGATTGGACTCATAAGCGAGCGCGATCGCTTCGGCTAACGTCTCGGCATGGGCGGAGACCGCGACTGCGCTGAAAGACGCGGCCATCGCGGCGATAACTCGCGACAACATGCGCTCCATGAAGCACCCCCAAATTTGCGAGCAACCTAGAGGGCGCCGGCCTGAGAAGAAAAGGTGTAAATACATAGAGGATGGGCCACATGGCAACGGAGGCGTCTAAGCTGCACCCAAGTCCTAGGAATACATCCGCCTCAGTGGCGTGCGAAGATGCGCCGGCGCCCCTCTCCAAGGAGTAGCAGGGTGAAATAGCCCTCAACCTCACCATTCGCTGGTTCCATACCAGGAGATCCTAGGGGCATACCCGGGACCGAAAGCCCCAACGCCTTTGGTCTTTGCCGGAGGAGCGTGGTCACGTCAGCCGCAGGCACATGTCCCTCGATGACATAGCCGCCGATGGTCGCCGTATGGCATGCGGCGAGGTCCGCCGGAATCTTGTAGCGCCGCCTCACGTCCGTGAGATCGTCCATGAGCACCGTCTGGGCATGATAACCGGCCTTTGTCATATGGGAAATCCAAGCTTCGCAGCACTGGCAAGATGATGACCGATAGACGGTGAATGTTCTCGTCTCATTCGCCCAACCCGTGCGCGGAATTCCCGTGAGCAAAGCGACTGCGCCTACTGCGGATCGGCGAGATAAGGTTTTCATCGATGCATCCTAAAACGACCGCTTGGGGCGTCGGGCTAGCCGCCAACCGTAAGACCATGTGCCCGACACTTTCGCGCCACGCGGGGCACAATAGGGCTCTTTCTTGCAATCTAGCACAAGTTGGCGAAGACCGCCTTCTTCTAGGCGCCGAGGGACAGGCCGGACGCCACCGTGATCACCCACAACGCGGCGCTCGGAACACGCGGAAAGACCACCATGGCGGCGATCATCACGCCGACGAGAAGCATAGGCGCCAGCAGCAGGCCGTCGCGGCGCCTCACTCGGCCGCCGCCCGACCTTTCGGCCCGTCGTCCACCTGTTGATCATTGGCCGCGATCTTGCCTGCAAGATCAGCGAGCGCCTTTTTGACGCTGCGCCGGCGGATGCGCAGAAACGCCTCGGCGAGATGCTGGCCGTTAGGCTCGGACAGCATCTCCTCAATGACGCTGTTGTAGGCGCTGGCGTAGTTGTCGCCGATCGGCGAGGCCGGATCGTCCAAACCCTCGAAAAAATAGCTGATCTGCACCCGCAGCACGCGGGTCATCTCGTAGAGCTTGGAGGCGCTCACCCGATTGGCGCCGCGCTCGTATTTCTGGACCTGCTGGAAGGTGAGGCCGAGGCCCTCGGCCAGGCGCTCCTGGCTAAGGCCCAGCTCTTTACGGCGCAGGCGCACGCGCCGGCCGACGTGTATGTCGATCGGATTTGGCCCTTCGCCTGTCTGCGCCATACGCGTCCCCTTAAGTCCCGACTGGCGCCGGGACGGTTGAACACGTGCGAAGCACTGGGCAAGCACGCCCCACCTATTCCCCAAGATGGCGGGCACGCCCGCCACCCGAAAGGGTGTTGTATTCGGCGGGCCGCCCGACCTAGGGGTCGGCCCAGTGCTTCGGACGCGCAAAACTGCACGGTGCTGGCAGGTGTTCAAGCCGCCAGCGACAGAGCGGGGTTATCGCAAAATCCCCCTGATGACCAGTAAGTGCGGAACTCGGCTGTCGCCACCTGGGGTCGCAGACCATGCATCCGGAAGCCTTCACCCGGCCTAGACGGCTTCAATCCTTTGCCGGTCCTGGATTCGGCGCGATCGGCGCGGCCAACATTACCGTGCAGCGCTGAGCCTTGCCGCTCCTGGCGGCCGAGCGCGCGCACCCCTCCAGGGTCGCCCGGTTGTCGGTCCAAAGCTGCGACGCCGCCGCCAGCCCATTCCACTTTTCCGGATCGGTTGTCCGCATGAGGTGGGCGCCGGCATCCCATCGGTCGAGCCGCAGCGTCGCGGCGGCCATCCTCTCCGCGACATGCCAGCTCGCCGGCAGCGCCCGCGCGATCGGCCCCGAGAAGCACACCCACACGATGACGCCGGCGGCGGCGCCCACGGCGGTCATGATCGCGATCTGGCGGACCTGCTCGCGCCCGGTGCGCTGACGCGCGGCCAGGCGCTCCAGCTCGGCGCCCGCCGCGTCCACGCGCTGCACGGCGTTGGCCAGCTCGCGCCCGCCCTGCTGCTGGGCGGCATCGCGCGCCTGGCGGACCTGGTAGGCGAACGCCTCCGGCGTCAGGGCGAGGGCCGGATGCGCCTCGATCGCGGCCAGCGTGGCGGCGATCTTGCCGAGCGTCGGCGCATAGTCCGGCATCGCCGGCCCATCATGGCCTCGCTCCAGGCTGGCCCGCAGCGCCGCGACCTCGGCCCGCAGCGCCTCGAACGCCGCCGCCGGATCGGCCCCCAGGTCCTCGTCGTCGTCGGCCATGAAAATCTCGCTACCGTCCCAACCCGATAGAACGCCCAAGCGTCAGCGACCGAACCAGGGCGTCGCCCATGCTCACGCCCGCCACGTCGCGGACCTTTCCAAGCCCCAACTCCAGCTTCCGGCCACAAAGGATGGACTCCACCTGGGCGTCGCGCCCAAGACCCTGCGCCATGGCCTTCATCCGGCCCTCAATGGCCTTGCGGGCGTCGGCGTTCTGGTAGCTGGAACCCAGCTCCAGCCGCCGCGCCTGGAGCCCGCGCCAGTCCTCCACGAACCGCTCGGCGCGCGCGGCCGGGTCCAGGCGCACCCGGCCCTCCGCCGCCATCGCCCGCTGCACGTCCTTCATGCCGTCCGGTGTGACGCCCCGGCTCGCCAAGCCCGGGTTGCGCGAGAGGGCGGAGCGCAAGTCGGCCGTCGCCTCGCGGGAGATACCCTCTAAGCCTTCGCGGGCCTTCTGCATTTCGACCCTCTGGTGCGGCAGGATCGGCAGGCCCTCGGCGCCCATCCGCTCCGCGTCCGCCCACGCGGCTGTGTAGCGGGTGATCCCACGCTGCAGGGCCTCCTCAGGCGCTGGCGGCCCTCTGGCAACGGACGCCTGCAGGGCCTTGTCCGCCAAAGGCGCTCGGCCGAGCTTCAGCCCATCGAACATGCTGCGCTTTGTCGGGCGGGCGGCCTCGGGCGCCGCGCCGCGTTCGGCGAGGATCTCCGCCCGGTCCAGCCCTCGGCGCTCGGCGAAGGCCACGCCATAGTCGAGCGTCGTATCCTTCGCCCGCTCGCGGCTGAGCGTGCGGGTGAGCTGGCCGCGATCCTTGAAGTCGTCGGCGCCGTAGTGGATCGCCAGCGTCTCGCGGTGCCGGCTCATCCCGACGTAAGCCGCGTGCCGGTCCAGGCCGTCGCTGGCCAGCACGTGGCTGTGGTCGACGGTGACACCCTGGCTCTTGTGGATGGTGGACGCATAGCCGTGGTCGATGTGGGCGTAGTCCTTGAGGTCGAAGCGGACCTCGCGCCGATCGGCGCCATCGAGGCGCACGGCAAGACTGGAACCTTCGACGCGCTCCACGGTCCCGAGCGTGCCGTTCTTCACGCCCATCGACCGCTCGTTGCGCAGGAACATCACCCGGTCGCCCGGCGCGAACGCGCGCTGGCCGCGCTCGGTGGCCACCAGCTGCTCGGCGCCCAACGCGCCGGCCTCGCGCATCCGGCCGCGTGCGAGCTGGTTGAGCTCCGCCACGTCGGCCCGGGTGTGGGCCAACATGACCTGGCTGGCCTCCGGCCGAGCCTGCCGCACCGCATCCCAGCCGTCCACCAGCGCGCTGCGGGCCGCGTCTCGGGTTTCGTGGCCCCGCACCATGCCGGCGGTCTCATAGCGGTCCAGGGCGGCCCCTGTGCGTCCCGTGGCCAGCTCCCGCGTCGCCTCGCGCTGCCAGTCCTGGCGCTGGCGGCGAATTTCGGTGATCTCGGCCGCCCCATGCCGCTCGGTCAGCGCCCGGAATGCCGCGCCGGCCTCGATGGCCTGGAGCTGCTCGGCGTCGCCCACCAGCACCACCTTGGCGCCCGCGAGGTCGGCCGCGGCCAGCACGCGATCCATCTGCCGCGAGCCGATCATCCCTGCCTCGTCGATCACCAGCACGTCGCGCGGGGTCAGCACGTCCCTCCCCTGCGCCCAGCCGTGCTCGAGACTGGCGATCGTCCTCGAGGCGATCCCAGAGCCGCCCTCCAGGCTCTCCGCCGCGATCCCTGACAAGGCCGCCCCACGCACCTGGTAGCCGGCCGCCTCCCACGCCTCGCCGGCGACGCCCAGCATGGCGCTCTTGCCGGTGCCCGCGTAGCCGACCACCACACTGAGGTCATGATTGCCGGTCACATGGAGGAATGCGCTGCGCTGTGCTCCCCCCAGCACCAGCCCGCGCGTCTCGCCGGTGGCCAACGCCAGTTCCTGGGCCGCCGGCGAGACCCCATGGCCCCTGCGCCCCGCCAGCGCCTCGGCCGACCGCTCCAGCCGCTGCTCGACCCCCAGCATCTCCCGTGTGCTGAACCGCTCGCGCCCCTGCCCGTCCTTGCCCAGCGCCACCAGCTCGGGCGAGGTTTTCACCGCGCTCAGGGCCTCGGCGAACTGGTCGGCGTCATCGCTGTGCCGGTGAACAAACCGCGCCAGGTCGTGATCGGTGAAGGTGCTTTGCTGCCGAGTGATGGCGTCCAGCGCCACGGACGGCTCGGCGATGATCTTCTCGCCGTTGCGCCGGGCGATCTCCCGGTGATCCAGGGCGCGCTCGGCGTCCTCGCCCCTGCCCTCACGGCGTAGCCCCGCCGGCCCAATCTTGTGCTGCGGCTCCAGGTCGATGCCCTGCGCCTCCAGCGTCCGGTGATCCACCTGGGCGTCGATCCCCAGCTCCGCCAGCCGCTCGTTCACGTGGCCGGCCCAGCGCTCCCGCCAGCCCTCCAGAAGCTCGGTGCTGTTCCACTCCCGGACCTTCTTGCCGAAACCCTCCGGACCCGCCTGCCGCATCGACAGCATGACGTGGGCGTGCGGCTTGGCCAGGCCGTCTGGTCCCACGTCCCAATGCACATTGAGGTCCGCGACCATCCCGCGATCGACAAACTCCTGCTGCACGAAGTCCCGCGCCAGCTCGACGCCCTGCGCCTGGTTCATCTCTCGTGGTATCGAGAACTCGATCTCGCGGGCGAGCTGGGCGTCCTTGCGCTTCTCGCCAAGTTCGACCTCGTTCCACAAAGTCTCGCGGTCCTGCCAGCGTTCGGACGAGCCTTCCGGCGCCATCACCTCGGAATGAACGACGCCGCTCTTGTTGGAGAAGTCGTGCCCGCGTCCGAGACGCTCGTCCTCCAGCCGCGAGGCAGAGCGATAGGCCGCCGCCGCGACGGCGCTGGACCCGTTGGCGCGACTGATCACCTTGGCGCTGAAATGGTAGATGGCCATGCAGCAAAAGATGCCTGAGCGGATCGCGTTCTACAAGCGTACGTCGGCACGACGTATAAGCGCGCACTCAAAACCTTCCGGCCTTTCGTGATGGACTCTGGGGGTGGGCCGTGATTCACTCAGGTTGAAGGATCGAACCGCCTCGTCAGCTAGGACCGGCCCTATGCGTAAACCCCGCGACATCGATGCCGAATTGAGAGCGCTCCAGGACAAGGCCAAGGAGCTGAAGGCGAAACGGGTGTTGCAGCTTGGGGAGCTGGTCGCTGTCACGGGGGCCGATGCGCTCGATCTGGAGACTCTGGCCGGGGCGCTCTTGGCGGCGTTGAACGGCGCGAAGTCGGCCGAGCAAAAGGAGGCGTGGCGCTCCGAGGGCGCGGCCTTCTTTCAACGCCGGGGACGCAAGGGGCGCACGGGCGTTGAAGCTCCGAAGTCAGGCGACAGGGGCGGCGGCGCGTCGAACGGCGACGGCGATCCGGCGCGCTGAAGCCGCTCGCGCGCGCACCGATACGAGAGCCTGGGTCATGCAACGCCGCGAACGCACCCGCCATCTGATCGAGCTGGGCGGCCTCGTGCAAAAGGCCGGCCTGGTGGACCTCACCGACGACGACCGCGCCACGATCCTCGGCGGGCTTTTGGAACTCGCCGATCGGCTTCAGGGTGACGGCGGCGCGGTGCTCGGTGAGCTGTTCCGCCGGCGCGGCCGGCGCGCGTTCGAGGCCGAAACGGTCGCCGCCGAATGAGGATCCTCCTGCGGCTGGTCGCCCTCATCGCCTACGTGGTCGGCGGCTATCTGATCGGCTTCATGGTCGGCCGCCTGCTGCTGATCCCGGTCGCCGCCGTGGCCCACATCGATAAGACCTTCGAGTCGCTCCTCCCGATCGCCGTCGGCGTCGTCGGCGCTGTCAGCGGCCTCGGATGGTTCAACGCTCGGTTCGCCCCTCCCGCGGCGCGCGGCGGCGTCCACGGCTCAGCGTATTTCGCCAGCACCGATGAGGTTCGCCGCAGCCTGGCCTCGGCCGCGGGCCTGATCGTCGGCCGCGAGAACCGGCGCGGTGGCCACCTCCTCCGCAACGCCGGCCAGGCCCACCTTCTGACCATCGCCCCGACCCGCTCCGGCAAGGGCGTGGGCGCCATCATCCCCAACCTGCTGACCGCCGATCGCTCGGTGCTCTGCATCGACCCCAAGGGCGAGAACGCTCGCATCACCGCACGCGCCCGGGCCAAGTTCGGCCGGGTCTATGTGCTCGATCCCTTCGGCGTCTCCGGTCAGCCCCCAGCCGCCTTCAATCCGCTGGCCGGTCTCGATCCGGACGGTTTGGACCTCGCGGAAGATGCCGCGCTTCTCGCCGACGCCCTGGTCCACGATCCGCCTGGCCAGGTCGGCGAGGCCCACTGGAACGAGGAAGCCAAGGCGCTGATCACCGGCCTGATCCTCTATGTGGTGTGCAACGAAGGGCCGGAGGTACGCACGCTCGCCACCGTGCGCGAGCTGCTGACCGCAAGCCCGCAAGAATTCCGGGTGATGCTGGAGATCATGCAGAAGACCACCAGCGCCGGCGGCCTGGTCCGCCGCGCCGCCAATCGTCACCTCGGCAAGAGCGAGCGCGAGGCGGCCGGCGTGCTCTCCTCGGCCCAGCGCCACACCCACTTTCTCGATAGCGTCCGGATCAACTGGACCATGGCCAGCTCGGATTTCCGGTTCGCCGATCTGAAAGAGACCAAGGCGACCGTCTTCCTGGTCCTGCCGCCGGAGCGCCTGGACGCCTGGACGCCTATTCTCGCTGGCTGCGGCTGATGGTGGCCCAGGCGATCCATGACCTGGCGCGCTCCCCTGCCCGGTCGCCTGTGTCAGGTCCGGCGGCCCCGGTCCTCTTCCTGCTCGATGAGTTCGCCGCCCTCGGCCGCCTCGAACCCGTCGAACGCGCTTTCGGCCTGATGGCCGGCTACGGCCTCCAGCTCTGGCCGATCCTCCAGGACATGCACCAGCTCTGGGGCGCCTACGGCAAAAAGGCCGGAACCTTCGTCTCCAACGCCGGCCTGGTGCAGATCTTCAACGTCGCCGATGTGGAGACCGCGAGCTGGGTGTCCAAGTCGATCGGCGCCACCACCATGAGCTATCAGACCACGGGAACCAGCACCTCGCGCGGCGGAATGCAGCTTTTCGAGACCAAATCCACCTCGACCACGGCCCACCTGTCGCGGCGCGAGCTGATGACGCCGGACGAGATCATGCGGCTGGACTCCAGCTTGGAGATTCTTTTGCGCCAGGGCGCCGCGCCGGTGATCGCGGCCAAGGTGCGGTATTACGACGGGCCGGAGTTCCGGGGCCTGTTCCAGTCGGCCGGTCCTTTGTGAGACAGGGCGATCAGGTCCTGGACGGACCCAGCGATCAACGCGTGCGCCTCGGGATGGTCGTCAGACCAGATCAGCCGCTCCACCACGGCAAGCTTGGTGATGAGGGCGCCGAGATTGGCGGCCCCGGCAGCGGGCACGGACTCCAACAGGGCATCGCGCTTTTCAAACAGGACGTCCAGGCAGCCGTCGATGTCCTGAAGCTCCTTCGACCACGGCAACGCCTGCTGCTCCGCCTCGCTGAGCTGAAGCCAGCGATGGTTCTGCACAAGCCAATGCTCCAGTTTGCGCCAACGATCCTGAAGGCGTCTGATCTTGGCGTCCAGGTGAAGCCATTGCGTGCAGAGCTTGGCACCCTCATCGGGTCTCGGCGGAATCGTGGCGACGGCGTTGCCGCCGGCCAAAGTGGCCGCCGACGCACCGGCGATGATCGCGCGGCGCGTCAGTTTGGGCAGGCGCACGACTTCGCCGCCCGTCTTTTGACGCGAGCCCATGTCTTGTGTTCTCTGATCACTTGTTAGTGCTTTAAGATCACGCACGAACGGAAAGGTGTCAACCTAAAATGATCACTCGTGATCGCAAAACAATAATTTCGTGCTGACCGCAGACCAGGTCCGCGCCGCCCGAGCCCTGCTCGATTGGAGTCAGCCCAAACTGGCCGAAGCTTCCGGCCTTTCCTTGCCGACCATTCGGCGGATGGAGGGGCCGATCGGTCCAGGACGAAGCTCTGCCGCGAATGTGGAGGCGGTGCGCCGGGCGCTGGACGATGCCGGCGTGGTGTTTCTAGCGGCCGGGGAAACGGCCACTGGCGGCCCTGGGGTGCGGCTGAAGTCGATTTAAGAGCGCTCCATATTCGGAGCGGCGAGCGTTTAAACGGCGCGGCATCTGTATAGGCGTATACGCCGGCGGGCGGCGCCCGCGAACGGTGAGTTTTGGGGTGGGACCTCACCCTTCAGGTCGCCGCTGAGCGGTGATCGTTCCGCGCGACCCCACGGCCCTGCCCTGCCCGCTTTTCCGCCCCACGGCCCGGAATCGAGCCCTGGCGGCCTATCTGTCGGCGACGTCGGCCGGGATTTCGCTCGACGGCTCGAACGCGCTTTTCTCGAAAAGCCATGCGGCGGATGAATTGGGCTCTGATTTTTGAAGGTTTTTCACGGATCCCTTCTCTTCGAATAGCTTGTCGGCCGATCAGGCCGACTCATTTTGATGGGGGATGCCGGGTGGGAGGACCGCGAAGCGGGCCGGGGCGGCCGGAGGCCGCGAGCCGGCGGGGGCGAAGCCCCCAAGAGGCGGCGCTTTCTTCCTGGCCTTGCGCCTGGCCGTTCGGGCCAAGTTATCCACAGGGCCGCCTACCCCAAAACTCACCGTTCCAGTTCAGATTCTAAGATTCTTCTTAGATTCAAGATTCAGGAGCCGTAACCCACTGAACCATAACAGCGAATCAGGTCGAAAAGTGAGTGTTGGGGCCGAGTCGCGTGAGCTTTGGGGTAGCCTACGG
>JAHUZY010000323.1 GCA_019264505.1 Phenylobacterium sp.
GCCTCAGCCCGAGGCCGCCGGTTTTCCGGACTTTCCCAATTGCTGCGCTGCGGCGTAGTATGGGGCATGGCAAACAAGGTTCGCAAAGACGCCGCCGAGGCCCTGGATGGGCTGCTGTTCGACGGCATGACCATCATGGCCGGGGGCTTTGGCCTCTGCGGCATTCCTGAGAATCTGATCGCAGCGATCCGCGCCCACGGGGTGAAGGACCTGACGGTGATCTCCAACAACTGCGGGATCGACGGCTTCGGCCTCGGCGTCCTGCTGGAGAACCGCCAGATCAAAAAGATGATCAGCTCCTATGTGGGGGAGAACAAGCTGTTCGAGCAGCTCTATCTCTCCGGCGAACTGGAGCTGGAGTTCAACCCGCAGGGCACCCTGGCCGAGCGCATCCGCGCCGGCGGCGCCGGCATCCCCGCCTTCTTCACAAAGACCGGCGTCGGCACCCTGGTGGCCGAGGGCAAGGAAGTCCGCGAGTTCGACGGCGAGCTCTATGTGATGGAGCGCGGCCTGACCGCCGACCTCGCCATCATCAAGGCAGATGTGGGCGACAGCGCCGGCAATCTGGTCTTCCGCAAGACCGCCCGGAACTTCAATCCGATGATGGCCACGGCCGGCGCCAAGACGGTGGTCGAGGTGGAGCGGCTGGTGGCGACGGGCGAGCTGGACAAGGATCACATCCACACGCCGGGCATCTATGTGGACGCCATATTCGAGGGCGCGGCCTTCGAGAAACGCATTGAACGCGTGACCACACGGCCCAGGGCCGTCGAGGGCGCTGGCGCCGGAGGGGAAGTCTGATGGCCTGGACACGGGACCAGATGGCCGCCCGCGCGGCCCGGGAACTGCAGGACGGCTTCTATGTGAACCTCGGCATCGGCATCCCGACGCTGGTGGCCAACTACATCCCGGCCGGGGTCGAGGTGACCCTGCAGAGCGAGAACGGCATGCTGGGCATGGGCCCCTTTCCCTATGAGGGGGAGGAGGACGCCGACCTGATCAACGCCGGCAAGCAGACCATCACTGAGCTCGACTCCTCGTCCTATTTCTCGTCGGCCGACTCGTTCGCCATGATCCGTGGCGGACACATCGACCTGTCCATCCTGGGCGCCATGCAGGTGGCGGCCAATGGCGACCTGGCCAACTGGATGGTGCCGGGAAAGATGGTCAAGGGCATGGGCGGCGCCATGGATCTGGTGGCCGGCGTCAAGCGCGTGGTCATCGTCATGGAGCACAGCGAGAAGTCCGGCGCGCCCAAGCTGGTCAAGGCCTGCAACCTGCCCCTGACGGGCCAGGGCGTCGTGGACCTGGTGATCACCGACCTGGGCGTCTTCGAGGTCAACCGCGGCCGCTCGCCCCTGCGTCTGGTGGAGCTGGCCGAGGGCGTCACCCTCGATGAGGTTCGCGCCCGGACCGAGGCGTCCTTCGAGGCAAGCCTCACGTAACCCTTCCAGGGGGGGCGACGAAGGGAAGGCGTAAGGCCCTCTCGCCCCTGCTGAAAGGACGCCCATGAAGACCTCGACCCTCGCGGCCATGGTGCTTGGCCCGCTGGCCCTCCTCACCGCCGCCGCCGCGCCGGCGAAGACGCCGCCTCCCGTGGCGCCTGGCCAGGCGGTCGCGGTGCTGGCCGGTGGCTGCTTCTGGTCGGTGGAGCATGAGCTGGAGCAGATCCCCGGCGTCGTCGATGTGGTGGTCGGCTATGCCGGCGGGGCCAAGGCCAATCCCACCTATCAGAACCATGAGGGCCATCTGGAGGCCGTGCGGGTGGTCTATGATCCGGCCAGGCTCAGCTATGAGCACCTGACCCGGGGCTTCTTCCGCCGGATCGACCCCACCGACCCCAACGGCCAGATCTGCGACCAGGGCCCCTCCTACCGGACGGCCATCTTCTATTCGACGGGCGCCGAGCGCGACGCGGCCCTGCGGGTCAAGGCCGAGGTGGCCAGGACGCTGGGCAAGCCGGTGGCCACCGAAATCCGCCCCGCCGCCCGCTTCTGGATGGGCGAGGCCTATCACCAGGATTTCGCCGAGAAGAACCCCGGCCGCTACCAGGCCTACAAGGTCGGCTGCGGGCGGGAGCGGGCGATCAAGGCCGTATGGGCAGGCCGGTGACCGGGTCTCGCGGCTGAGGCGCGAAGCCCTCGCCGACAAAGATCTCGGCCCGCCGGCTCCGCTCGCCGTCCAGCCACACATTGACGAACTCGTTGTCGCCGGCTGTGGCGAAATCGGCCTTCATCTCCGCGGTGAAGTCCGGCTCCAGACTGAGCGCCAGGATGCGGTCGCCATCCGCCGCCGTCAGGGGCGCCTCGGCCTCGGCCTGGTTCTGCGGGCTTGCGGTGCGCACCCACATGCGAAGGGGCGCAGCGTCCGGCCGGGCGAAATAGTCCCGCCCGTAATAGGCCGCGGCGTTGAACATGAACCGGTCATCGACCGCGATGGCGCTCACCCGCAGGTCGTGCATGGCCCGGTCGGTCAGGGCCTCGGTCATTTGCGACCAGCCCTTGGCCCGCTTGAAGCCGTTGGCCATCCCCGCCCGCTCGGCCAGGTCCGGTGAGATGACGAAGGCCAGGAAGGCCGCCGCCAGCAGGCCCTGGGTCGCCAGGGCGGCGATGAACCACCCCTTGGCCCGCCAGCGCAGCAGCCAGGCGGCCACCAGGATCACGCCGGCCACATAGCCGGCCGCCGTCCAGTTGGCGTTGGCCCGGCTGAGCAGGGCCTGGAAGGTCACGATCAGGAAGGGCGGAAGGGCGAAGCAGAGCAGGGTCAGGTCGGCCGCCGTCAGCCGGCGCCGCCAGGCCAGCAGGGC
>JAHUZY010000132.1 GCA_019264505.1 Phenylobacterium sp.
GGTCTTCGCCGTGATGAGGCCCGGCGAGGCGGGCGTCTCGCTGACCCGCTGGCTGCGCAGCCAGAGCGGCGGGACCGGCCGCACGCCGGTCCTGATGCTCACCGCCAAAAGCGAGGCCGAACACCGGATCGAGGGCCTGCAGGTCGGCGCCGACGACTATCTGGGCAAGCCTTTCGAGCCGCAGGAGCTGCTGTTGCGGATTGAGGCCATCCTGCGCCGCACGGCCCAGCGGGCGCCGGCCGCCGGGCGGTTTTCCCTGGGCGCCTGCGCCTTTGATCTGGCCCGCGGCGAGCTGTCCCGGGAGGGCGCGCCGGTGCGCCTGACCGAGGGCGAGGCGGTCCTGTTGCGGCGGCTGGCCCAGTCGCCCCACGAGCCGGTCGACCGACTGGAGCTGGCCCGCGACACGGTGGACCCATCCGGCCGGGCGGTGGACGTCCAGGTCACCCGCCTGCGTCGCAAGATCGAGGCCGATCCCAAGTCGCCGCGCTATCTGCAGACGGTCCGGGGGGTCGGCTACATGTTGGCGCCCGACTGATGCGCGTCCGCCTGCCCCCGCGCTATCTGGGCCGGCTGATCAAGCGCCGCCTGCCGACCAGCCTGTTCGGCCGCTCCCTGCTGATCATCGTCCTGCCAGTAGCCCTGATGCAGGTGGCGGTGACCTGGATCTTCTTCGACGCCCACTGGGACACGGTCACGAGCCGGCTGTCGGACGGTCTGGCCGGCGAGGTGGCCTGGGCCGTGGCCGGCTATGAGGACGACAAGAGTCCCGAGGCCTTCGCCGTCCTGGCCGCCCGGGCCGAAGAGTCGCTAAGCCTTTCCATCGCCCTGCAGGAGGGGCGGGAGCTTCCCTTGAACCGGCGCTACTCCTTCTTCGCCCCCGTGGACCGCTCGCTCAAGCGCGCCCTGTCGGAGCGGCTGGACGCCCCCTTCTGGTTCGATACGACCCGCTACCCGGCCTATGTGGACATCCGGGTGCAGGTGGACGAAGGCGTCCTGCGGATCCTCGCCCCCCGGGACCGGGCCTTCGCCACCCAGGGCCACATCTTCATTCTGTGGATGACGGTGGCGACCCTGCTGCTGACCGCAGTGGCCATCCTGTTCATCCGCAACCAGACCCGGGCCATAGAACGCCTGGCTGCGGCCGCCGACGCCTTTGGCCGCGGGGTGGACGACACCGGCTTCAAGCCGCACGGCGCCCGCGAAGTCCGCCAGGCCGCCCACGCCTTTCTGGCCATGAAGTCCCGCATTCAGCGCCATCTGGAGCAGCGCACCGCCCTGCTGGCCTCGGTCAGTCACGACCTGCGCACCCCGCTCACCCGCCTGAAACTGGAACTGGCCCTGGCGCCGCCCTCCTCCCGGACCGGCGACATGAAGCGCGATCTCGCCGAGATGGAGCACATGATCGACGAATACCTCGCCTTCGCCCGCGGCGAGGGGGGCGAGAGCGTCGAGGACACCCTGTTGCGGCCCCTGCTGGAGGAGGTCGGCGAAGGCGCCGTGCGCGCCGGCGCCCAGGTGCGGGTCGAGGCGCCGGACGGGCTGACCGCGCGGGTCCGGCCCAGCGCCCTGCGCCGGGCGGTGTCGAACCTGGTGATGAACGCCGCCGTCCATGGGGAGACGATCGAGGTCGTCGCCCGGCGCCTGCCCTCAGGCGGGGTGGAGATCGCCGTAGACGACGACGGCCCGGGCATTCCCGCAGCTCAGTACGAGGACGCCTTCAAGGCCTTCAACCGGCTGGATGAGGCGCGCAATCAGAACATCAAGGGCGTGGGCCTGGGCCTCGCCATCGCCCGGGATGTGGCCCGCGGCCATGGGGGCGAGGTCCTGCTGGACCGCTCGCCCCTGGGCGGCCTGCGGGCGGTGATCCGGCTGCCCGCCTGACCCCTGGGGCGATAACCCCAGGGGTCGCAGCGTCTCCGATCAGGCGGCCCGGCGGGCGGCGATGTGGTTGTCGATCACCGCCTCCAGCACAGTCAGGGGCACCGCCCCCGACAGCAGGCCTGCATCGTGGAAGGCCCGCAGGTCGAACCGGTCGCCCAGCGCCGCGCGGGCCTTTTCCCGCAGGCGCAGCCAGACGAGCTTTCCGACCATGTAGCTGCAGGCCTGGGCGGGCCAGACCGCGTAGCGCTCGATCTCCGTGGTCGAAGATGAGATGGGCGACCCGTCGATGGAGGACATGGTCTCGATGGCCTGCTCGCGGCTCCAGCGCTTGGCGTGGATGCCGGTGTCGACCACCAGGCGGGCGGCCCGGAACAGGGCGGCCTGCAGATAGCCCACCTCGCCCAGCGGGTTGTCCTCATAGACCCCCATCTCCTTGGCCAGTTCTTCGGCATAGAGGGCCCAGCCCTCCCCATAGGCCGACAGGAAGGTCGCCCGCCGGATCATCGGCAGGTCGGCCTCCTGCTGCAGGGCCAGCTGCATGTGATGGCCCGGCGCAGCCTCGTGATAGGTGAGCGTCGGCAGGGTCCAGGTGGGGTTCTCGGCGGAATCCCGCAGATTGATCCAGAAGATGCCCGGCCTCGACCCGTCCAGGGTCGGCTGATTGTAATAGCCGCCCGGGGCGCCGGCCGCGATGAACTTGGGCACCCGGCGGACCTCCACCGGCGCCTTGGGCAGGGTCCCGAAGTACTCCGGCAGGCGCTTGTACATGGCCTCGGTCATGGCGTTGAGGGACTCGATCAGCTCCTCCTTGCCGGCGTCGGTGTCGGCGAAGTGATACTTCGGATCCTTGAACAGGGCGGCGATCCGCTCGCCTACGGAGCCTTGCGTATAGCCCTCGGCCTTGAGGATGACGTCGGCCCGGGCCGAGAGCTGGCGCGCCTGCTCCAGGCCCATCTGGTGGACCTCCTCGGCGGTGAGCGAGGTGGTGGTCGAGGCCCGCAGGGCGTGCTCGTAATAGGCCTCGCCGTCAGGCAGACGCCAGACGCCGGCGTCGTGCACGGCGCGGGGGGCGAGTTCTCCCATCAGGGCGATCTGTCGCTCCAGAGCCGGCAGCACCTTCTCCGTATAGATGGCCGAGGCCTGACTCGCATAATCGCCGGCGATACCCTTGGCCGTGGCGCGCTCAGCCACCGAGGTGACCAGCGGCGAGGCGGCCGGGTCGGTCTTCAGACCGTTCATCTGGGTCAGGGCGCGCTCGATCACGAAGTCCGGCGGAATGACGCCCAGGTCCACGTCGCGACGGACGCGCTCGATTTCCTGGTCCATCACCGTGGCGAAGGCCTCCAGACGCGCCAGATAGGCGTCGGCGTCGGCCTTGGTCTCGCTGACATGCTGTGACCCGAGGAAGTCCGGCACAGTCTGGTT
>JAHUZY010000179.1 GCA_019264505.1 Phenylobacterium sp.
GGCGGCCCGTCCTGCGGGCCAGCCTGGACGACTTCAAGCGGCCCTGGCGCGACCGGGGCCTCTATGATCGCGAAAGCGGTGAGGGCTATTATCGCAACGCCTTCGACTATGACGCCGTGCGCCGCCTGCTTCTGACGCCAATGGTGGGAGACGGGGTGTGCGCCCTCTGCTCAGTCGATCCCCGCACCCAGATCGATCATTCCGAGGCCACGGTGCAGGCGGCGCCGGACGCGATCCTGGTGGTCGATGGCGTCTTCGCCTTTCGGCCCGAGCTGAACGATCACTGGGACCTGCGAATCTGGCTTGAGATCGCCACGGCGGACTCCATCGCCCGGGGCCTGGCCCGGGACGGCGGCGACGGGACGGTGATGCGCGACCGCTATGTGGTGTCTGAAGACCTCTATGCCGCGGAGGTCGATCCCGCCGCCCGGGCCGATGTGGTGATCGACAACAGCCGGTTCGACCAGCCTCGGGCGCTGAGGGGGCTGGTCGGTTAATCCGCCCTAGATCAGCCGCGAGCGAATGGCCTGGGACAGGAGGTCGATCAGGGTGACGGCGACGACGATCACGATGGCGATGGCCGCGACCCGGGAATAGTTGAAGCTGTTCAGGCTATCGAACAGGATCTGGCCGATGCCGCCGGCCCCGATGAGGCCGAGGATGGTGGCCGCCCGGCTGTTGGATTCGAACCGGTAGAGCGCATACGAGGTCCAGAGCGGCGCGACCTGCGGGACCACGCCCCAGGCGATCTCCTGCAGCTTATGGGCGCCGGTGGCGCGCACGCCCTCGACAGGGCCCTTGTCGATGGACTCCACAGCCTCGGAGAACAGCTTGCCCAGCACCCCGCCGGTGTTGAGCGCCAGGGCCATGACGCCAGCGAAGGGGCCGAGGCCTACGGCGACCACAAAGACCATGCCGATGACGAGGTCGGGCACCGAGCGCAGGATGTCCATCACCCGGCGCACCGGCCACTGGATGGCGGGCGGCGCGATGTTGCGGGCCCCCAGCAGGCCGAGCGGCACGGCCAGGAAGACCGCCAGGGCGGTGCCCCACATGGCCATCTGGATGGTCAGCCACATCTGGCTGATGAAGAAGGGCAGGAGCTCGAAGTCCGGGTTCACGAAGGCCCGGCCGAACTCGCGCATGTTGTCGGAGCCGGAGAAGAGCAGCGGGAACTTCTCGATCTCGGCCGGGCCGAAGCTCAACGCCAGGACGATGGCGATGCCGCCCCAGAGCAGGACGTCGAAGATCCATTGGCCGAGCGGTCGCGCCGGCGGCGTCAGGGCGGCCGAAGGCGGGGCGGCCGGCGTTTGGGCGGCGCGGGGCGCGGTGGCGTTCACAGGCGTCTGGCTCTTTGTTTCAGGGCCTAGGGGGCCGCGGGCGTCGTGGCGACGGGCGCCTCGCCCGCCCGGGCGTCCAGGGCTTCACGCTCGACGCGGATGGCGTCCAGGGCGCCCTGCGCCTCGGCGATCCGGGCCTGATCGCCGCTGTTGCGGGCCTGCAGCAGGGCCTCGGTGGCCTCCATTTCACGCACCGGCAGCAGATGGCTTGAATCCGCCGGCAGGAAACCGCCGATGGAGATGGCCGAGAGCAGCTTGCGCTGACGTTCGGCCTCGGGGCCTTCGCCCTTGCCATAGGTGAGGAAGAACTGGCGGACCTTCTCCTTGACCGCCGGGTCGAGGTTCTTGCGCCAGACGATGGGATCCTCAGGCAGCTTGGGGGACTCCCAGATCACATTGACCTTGTCGGTGACGGTGGGCTGGCCGTTGGCGCGGTTCTCCACGTCCCTCGCGGTCTGCAGGCGGATGGCGGTGGAGTTGTTGGTGGCCACGTCCAGCACGCCATTGGCCACGGCGAACAGATTGGCCTGGTGGTTGGCGGTGCGCACCTGCTTGAAGCAGCGCTCGGGCTCGATGCCCTCAGGGGCGAACAGATAGGTCATGGGGGCGAGCGTGCCCGAGGTGGACTTGGCGTCGCCGATCCCGAAGTCGAGGGTGCGGTCGCATTTCAGCACGTCTTCCAGGGTCAGGCCGCTGGACGCCGTGGCGATCAGCACCGAGCGATAGCCGTCCTCGCCGGAGGGATCGAAGGTGCGGGCGAAGATCTCGGCGTCGGCCCGGCGCACGGCCTCCAGCCCCGACAGGTTGGAGAACCAGCCCACATCGGTCTGGCCAAACCGCAGGGCCTCGATCAGGGCGGTATAGTTGGAGCCGTAGAAGGGCTTCACCGGAATGCCGATCTCCTTCTCCATGTCGGCCAGGATGGGCCGCCAGAAGGCGTCCAGGCTGGTGGAGTTCTCCGTCGCCAGGATCGAGAAGTTCAGCACTTCCGGCGCGGCGCTGTTGGGCGTCTCGCGTTCGGAACAGGCGCTGAGGCCGAGCGCCAGGGCGAGCGTAAGGCCGGCGCCGATCAGGCTGCGACGGATCATTGGGGAGCTCCTTCCCAGAAGACGTCTTCGAATTCCGGACCGTAGATGTCGATAAGCTGTTTGCGGGTCAGGCCGTTGGGCGGCCCATCATAGACCACCTTGCCGGCCTTCAGCGCGATCACCCGGTCACAATAGCGCATGGCGTAGTCGACCTGGTGCAGGGTGACGATCAGGGTGAGGCCATCGGCGCGGTTCAGGTCGCGCAGAATCTCCATGACCTTGCGGGCGGCCACGGGGTCGAGGGAGGCCACCGGCTCGTCGGCCAGGATGATCTTGGCCTTCTGCACCAGGGCGCGCGCGATGGCGGCGCGCTGCTGCTGACCGCCGGACAGGGTGCCCGCCCGCTGCCCGGCATATTCGGCCACGCCCACCCGGGCGAGCGCCGCCATGGCCGCGCCCTTGGTCTCGGCCGGCCAGAAGCCCAGCAGGCCCCGCAGGAAGCCGATCCGCCCCAGCGAGCCCATGGCCACATTGGTGAACAGGGTCAGCCGGCCCACCAGGTTGAACTGCTGGAAGATCATGCCGATGCGGATGCGGGTGCGGCGCACGTCCCGGTCCACCCGACCCTGGGCCTGCACGGCGCCCCCGAAGGCCTCGATGCGGCCGGGCCCCTTGTCGATCGGCGCCAGGCCGTTGATGGCCCGCAGCAGGGTGGACTTGCCCGATCCCGAAGGACCGATCAGGGCGATCATCTCGCCGCGGGCGACGTCGAGGGAGACGGTGTCCAGCGCGCGGCGGGACCCGAAACTCTTCGACACTTGGCGCACCGAAAGGACGGCTGCGTCAGACATGAATGGCGAATATCCCCTGGGCGTTTGGCGGCCCAACTCTTATCAGCGTGTGATCGCCGAGCCCCACGACGGTTTCATGACATGGGCGCCGGGCGCGGTCCAGCGTGGGGCCTATGGGGCGACGTCGCGGGGTCGGCCGACCGTCGGCCGGGGGCGTTCAATCCCTGGCCGGCCAAGGACCTTTTTGGCTTCCGCCCTTTACATCGCTTTCAGATGCCACTATCTGCACCGGCTCCGGCGGACCCCGTTGTCCTAAGCGTTGCTAACGCCGGATTGGGTTCAACAATCTGTTGGGGGTTGCGTGAGGTGCATACGTACCATACGCCCCTGGACCTGGTCCGTGAGCGGTCACCGGAACGTCCTGTCGCCTTTGCGCGACCGGACGCCGTGGCCCTAGCGGCGCGCTGGTTCCAGGACAATTTTAAAGGCGACGTCTTCTACGCTGTGAAGGCCAACCCTTCGCCGTGGGTGCTTGAAACCCTCGCGGCGAATGGCGTGCGGTCGTTCGACGTGGCGTCGGTTCCGGAAATCGAGCTGGTGGCCCAATACGCCCCAGGCTCACGCATGGCCTTCATGCATCCGGTGAAGAGCCGCCGCGCCATCTCCACGGCCTATTTCGACCATGGGGTGCGGACCTTCGCGCTGGATACGCACGAGGAGCTGGCCAAGATTCTCGACGCCACGGGCAACGCCAAGGACCTGAACCTGATGGTTCGCCTGGGCGTCGCCGCCGAGGGCGCGGCCTATTCCCTGTCGGGCAAGTTCGGCGTGGACGCGCATGAGGCTCCCGAACTGCTGCTGGCCGCCCGCCGGGCGACCCAGGAGCTGATGGGCGTCTCCTTCCATGTGGGCAGCCAGTGCATGCGGCCGACCGCCTATCAGGCGGCCATGAGCCAGGCC
>JAHUZY010000191.1 GCA_019264505.1 Phenylobacterium sp.
GGCCGGGGCGGGCGCCGGCCTCGGCCCGCGTCCCTCGGTCTCCTTCGAGTTCTCGCCGCCCAAGGGCCCCAAGAGCGAGGCGAGCCTCTGGGAGGCGATCCGCCGGCTTGAGCCGCTGAACCCCACCTTCGTCTCGGTGACCTATGGCGCCGGCGGCTCCACCCGTGACCGCACCCACCGCACGGTGGTGCGGATGCTCAAGGAGACCACCCTCAAGCCCGCCGCCCACCTGACCTGTGTCGAGGCCAGCCGCGATGAGGTGGACGAGGTCATCCGCGACTATTGGGAAGCCGGCATCCGTCACATCGTCGCCCTGCGCGGCGATCCCCCCGGCTCGCTCGGCGGCGCCTATACGCCGCGGGCCGACGGCTATCAGAACGCCACGGAGCTGACAGCCGGCATTCGCGCCATCGCGCCCTTCGATGTCAGCGTCGGCCTCTATCCGCAGATCCACCCGGAAAGCCCGTCGGTGGACCACGACATCGACGTCCTGAAGGCCAAGATCGACGCCGGGGCCACCCGGGCGATCACCAACTTCTTCTTCGATATCGACGGCTATCTGCGCTTCATCGACAAGGTCCGGAAGGCCGGCGTCACCATCCCGATCCTGCCCGGCATCATGCCGGTCTCCAGCTTCGAGGGCCTGTCGACCATGTCCCAGCGGATCGGGGTGACCATCCCCGATTGGCTGTCCAACCTGTTCGAGGGGCTCGATCAGGACCCGGAGACGCGCAAGCTGGTCGCCGCCTCGGTGGCCACCGAAATGTGCGCAAGGCTGTCGGAGGAGGGGTTCTCCGACTTCCACTTCTACACCCTCAACCGCGCCGACCTTGTCTACGCCATCTGCCGGGTGCTCGGCGTGCGCGAGGCGGCGCCTGCCCCCACCGAGGCCGCCGCATGACCCTGAAAAGCCTGTTCCTCGGCGCCGCGGGCGCCGTCCTGATCGCCAGCGGCGCCCAGGCCCAGCTGCCCCCCGGCTGGAGCGCGCCGGGCGAGCCCCTGCAGATCGCTGACAATCTCTATTATGTGGGGACGCAGACCATTGCGGTCTTTCTGGTCACCACGCCGGAGGGGCACATCCTGGTGGACGGCGCCATGCCCACGAGCGCACCCCTGATCCTGGCCTCGATCCGCGAGCTCGGCTTTGATCCGGCTGAGGTGAAGGTGATCCTCAACACCCACGCCCATTTCGACCACACCGGCGGCCTGGCTGACCTGAAGGCCGCCACCGGCGCGACCCTGGCCGCCAGCGAAGGTGACCGCAGCGCCCTGGAAAGCGGGACCTATGTGGGCTCGGAGGAGGTCGAGGCCTTCGCCTTCAAGCCCGTCGCCGTCGATCGAGTGCTTCAGGACGGGGACACGGTCGAGCTTGGCGGCATGACGCTGACCGCCCACCTGACGCCTGGCCATTCGCCAGGCTGCACCACCTGGACCTTCCCCCTGGTGGTGGACGGCCAGACCCGTCAGGCGATGATCTATTGCTCCACCTCAGTGGCCGCCAACCGCCTCGTCTCGGCCGACAGGGGGCCGCAGTATCCCGGCATCGTCGCCGACTACGAGCACACCTTCGCCCGGTTGAAGACCATGAAGGCCGACATCTTCCTGGCCCCGCACGCTGAACAGTTCGACCTGGCGCGAAAGCGCGCGGCGATGGTCGAGGGCGAGCCCAACCCCTTCGTCGATCCAACCGAACTGCAAAAGGTGGTCGCCGCGAGCGAGGCCGCCTTCCGTACACAGCTGGCCAAACAGCAGGAGGCCGCCCAATGAGCCATGTTCATCCCGGCCGCGCTCAGCGCATCGAGGCCCTCAAGGCCGCCGCCAAGCAGCGTATCCTCATCCTCGACGGCGCCTGGGGCGTCATGATCCAGAAGCGAAAGCTGGACGAAGCCGACTATCGCGGGGACCGGTTCAAGAACCATCCCGTCGACATGAAGGGCAATAACGACATCCTCTGCCTGACGCGGCCCGACATCATCGCCGAGCTGCACAAGGCCTACTACGCCGCCGGCGCTGACATCTCCGAAACCAACACCTTTTCCGCCACGACCATCGCCCAGGCCGACTATGAGGCGGGCGAGGCGGTCTATGACATCAACTTCCAGGGCGCCAAGATCGCCCGCGAGGTGGCCGACCGCTGGACCGCGAAGGAGCCGGACAAGCCGCGCTTCGTGGCGGGCTCCGTCGGGCCGCTCAACCGCATGCTGTCCATGTCCTCGGACGTGAACGATCCCGGCGCGCGCACGGTCACCTTCGACCAGGTCTATGACGCCTATCGCCAGCAGATGATCGCCCTGCACGACGGGGGGGTGGACCTGTTCCTGATCGAGACCATCACCGATACGCTGAACTGCAAGGCGGCCATCAAGGCCATCCTCGATCTGGAAGACGAGGGCTATGAGCCCCTGCCGATCTGGATCTCGGGCACCATCACCGACCGCTCGGGCCGCACCCTGTCGGGCCAGACGGTGGAGGCCTTCTGGAACTCGGTGCGCCACGCCAAGCCCTTCGCCATCGGCCTGAACTGCGCGCTGGGCGCCGACCTCATGCGGCCGCACATCGCCGAACTGGCGCGGATCGCCGACACGCTGGTCTCGGCCTATCCCAACGCCGGCCTGCCCAACGCCATGGGCGAGTATGACGAGAGCCCCGACCAGACCGGCCACCAGCTGCACGAATGGGCCAAGAGCGGCCTGGTCAACATCCTCGGCGGCTGCTGCGGGACCACGCCCGACCACATTCGCCATGTGGCCGACGAGGTCCGCGGCATGACCCCTCGCCAGCCGCCGGAGCGCGCCACCGCCCTGCGCCTGGCCGGACTGGAGCCGTTCGAGCTGGCGTGACCCCGTCGAGCGCTTGGGGGCAGTGGGGGGTATTGTTGATGGCCCCTGATAGCCCCATATTGTGGGGTCTAGCGGAGGATTGATCACATGGCCTCGACCACCGTTTCCGATTTCGTGATCTGGGCGAAGCACATCCATGGCGATCCCGACTTGGCGGAGCGGGTGCTGGCGCTCCGCGCTGGCGAGGTGATCAATCTTGCCGTCGATGGCGTCCCCGGCGCCTGGTGCAAGATGGATGACGGGCGCGATGGGCGACCCACGCGCGGCTTGCGGCCCCTGGGCCGTACGCAGGCTTTCTGGCGCGAGCTTTACGCCGAGCGCCGCGGCGCGGTGGTGTCACTGGAGCTCGCCGCCGAGGTGG
>JAHUZY010000225.1 GCA_019264505.1 Phenylobacterium sp.
TCGGTACGGGCCTGCGAGGCCGGTCAGGACCCAGGCTGCCCGCTGATCCACGCGCTGTACGCCGCGTAAGCGACGGCGACGCGGCCGGCGCCGCTCGCCATCGGTTTTTGCACAGCCTGCCCCGCAACGCCCCCCTTTTGCGCCGGCGCCGGCCAGGCTGGCGGAA
The DNA here is from genome assembly GCA_019264505.1 of Phenylobacterium sp. Classification (GTDB taxonomy): domain Bacteria; phylum Pseudomonadota; class Alphaproteobacteria; order Caulobacterales; family Caulobacteraceae; genus Phenylobacterium. Next base: position 167 of record JAHUZY010000225.1, read on the forward strand.
GACGAAAGGCTCCGCCGATTGCGAGAGGGAGAGGGCCGCGGCTGTCGCCGTGACGGGTTTTGAAGGTCGAGAGAGGAGCTCCGGCCGGCCCGTCGCGGAGACATGCGATGACACGCTCAGCTTCCAGGAGCCGCGCCCGGGCCGATCGGGCCAACATCTATGACGAAATCACCAGCCGGATCATCGGCGAGCTGGAGGCCGGCCGCCTGCCCTGGGTCCAGCCCTGGAGCTCCAGCGCTGTGGCCGCGCCGCTCGCCATGCCCAGGAACGCCGCCACGGGCCGCGGCTATTCAGGGATCAACGTCCTGATCCTGTGGGGCGCGGTCGTCCAGCACGGCTATGCGACGCAAGGCTGGCTCACCTTCCGTCAGGCGCTCAGCCTGGGCGGCAATGTGCGCAAGGGCGAACACGGGACCACCGTCGTCTATGCCGATCGCCTCATTCCCGACGACGAGCGCCGGCGCGCGCGTGAAACCGGCGACGAGGCGGCCGCCATCCCGTTCCTCAAGCGCTTCACCGTCTTCAACATCGCCCAGTGCGAGGGCCTGCCCGAAGAGCTCTCGGCCCCGCCGCCGCCGGTGCCCGAAGGGCTGATCATTCCCGAGGCCGAGGCCCTGCTGCGGGCCAGCGGCGCCGATCTGCGCCTGGGCGGCGACAAGGCCTTCTATGCCCCGGGCCCGGATTACATCCAGATCCCTCGCCCCGAGGCCTATTTCGAGCCGATCAACTGGCACCGGACGGCCTTGCACGAACTCGGTCACTGGTCGGGTCACCCCAGCCGGCTGGCGCGCGACCTGAGCGTAGGGTTCGGCTCTAAGGCCTATGCCCGCGAGGAGCTGGTGGCCGAGATGACCTCGGCCTTCTGCTGCGCCAGCCTCGGCATCACGCCGACCGTGCGCCATGCCGACTACATCGGCGCCTGGCTCGAAGTGCTGCGCGAGGACAACCGGGCCATCGTCCGGGCCGCGAGCGCCGCGTCCAAGGCCGCGGACTATCTGCTGGCCTTCGCGCCCGGCGCGGCGGACGCATTGGAGGAGGAGGACCGGGCGGCGGCGTGAGACCGCGCTCGCTTCGGCGGCCGGACGGTCGAGAGAGGCAGAGGGCCGAGACAGGTTTCGTGACGGGTCAGGGTCGAGAGAGAGGCTCTTGGCCGCCCGTCACGGAGACCCTTCCATGACCCAAGCTGCCCAGAAGATCGTCCTGTCCCCGTCGCGGGACATTCCCTTCAACAAGCTGGTGCTGAGCCAGTCCAACGTACGCCGGACCAAGGCCGGCGTCTCGATCGAGGATCTGGCCGAGGACATCGCCCGGCGCACCCTGCTCCAGAGCCTCAACGTCCGCCCCGTGCTCGATGGCGACGGCCATGAGACCGGCATGTTTGAAGTGCCCGCCGGCGGGCGCCGCTATCGCGCGCTCGAGCGGCTGGGGAAGCCAAAGCGCCTTGCCCGCCCCGCTCCGGTTCCCTGTGTGGTGCGCGAGGGCGACGACATCTCGGCCGAGGAGGACTCGCTGGCCGAAAACAGCCAGCGCGAGCCGCTGCATCCGCTCGATCAGTTCCGCGCCTTCCAGACCCTGCGCGACCAGGGCCAGGGGGAGGAGGCGATCGCCGCGCGCTTCTTCGTCACCCCGGCGCTCGTGCGTCAGCGCCTGAAGCTCGCCGCCGTCTGCGAAAAGCTGCTCGCCCTCTATGCCGAGGACGCGCTGACCCTCGACCAGCTGATGGCGTTCACGGTGACGAACGATCACGCCCGTCAGGAACAGGTCTGGGAGGCGCTCGCCCGCAATCCCTACAAGGAAGCCTATCAGATCCGGCGGATGCTCACCGAAGGGGCGGTCCGCGCCGCCGACAGGCGTGCGCAGTTCATCGGCCCCGAAGCCTATGAAGCGGCTGGCGGCGTCGTCTCGCGCGACCTGTTCCAGGCCGACGACGGCGGCTGGTTCCAGGATCCGGCCCTGCTCGACCGGCTGGTGGCCGACAAGCTCGCCGCCGCAGCCGAGACGATCGCCGCCGAGGGCTGGAAATGGGTCAGCGTCGATATCGGATTCGCCTACGGCCACACCCACGGCCTGCGCCAGCTCATCTCGACCAGCCCGCTGAGCGAGGAGGAACGGGCCGCCTATGACGCCCTGCGCCAGGAATATGCGGCTCTCGAAGAGACCTATGCCGAGGTCGACGAGCTTCCCGACGAGGTCGATCAGCGCCTCGGCGAGATCGAGGCCGCGCTCGAAGCCTTCGACAACCGTCCGCCGGTGTTCGATTCCGATGATGTCGCCCGCGCCGGCGCCTTCGTCAGCCTCGATGGCTCGGGCGAGCTTAAGATCGAACGCGGCTATGTGCGTCCCGAAGACGAGGCCTTGGCCGAACCCGAGCCCGTGGACGCCGAGCACGAGGGCGGCGCGGCCCCCTCCGCTCCCGAAGGCGGTGTGCAGAGGGCCGTGATCACCTTAGGGAGCGCCGCGCAGCCATCTCCCGAGGCGGACGAGGAGGAGGACGCGATCAAGCCGCTTCCCGAGCGGTTGATGACCGAACTCACCGCGCACCGGACGCTGGCGCTGCGCGATGCCGTCGGCGGGGATCCCGACGCCGCCTATCTCGCCGTGCTCCACGCCCTGGCGCTGAAGACCTTCTATCGTTTCAGCACCGCCACCTGCCTGGAGTTGGAGGTCAAGCATTCGACCTTCGGCCATCAGGCCCCGGATCTGAACGAGACCGCCTCCGCCAAGGCGATCGCCGAACGTCACGCGCGCTGGGCCGAGCAGCTTCCCAAGGAGCCCGGCGCGCTTTGGCAGACCCTGGTCGGGTTTGACGCCGACAGCCGGCACGCCCTGTTCGCCC
>JAHUZY010000251.1 GCA_019264505.1 Phenylobacterium sp.
CCTCGGCCTGGCTGGCCCGCACATGACTGGCGCCGGTCTGGGCGCCCCAGAGGATCAAGGGGCTCACCAGCAGGGCCAGGGCCAGCAGGGCGGGCCGGCGCAGGTCGCGGCGCCCCAGGGGCTCCCGCCGGTCGGGATCGAACGCTCCCTGAAGCAGGTTGAGGACAGGACTGACCGCCGCATCGGCCAGGGCGCGCTCCAGGGCGTGGCCTGCCAGGGTCTGAGCCGGCCGGGCGCCAACCACGGCGGCCACCAGGTCGGCCTCGCCGGTGAAGGCCAGGCGACGGCCGCGCACGGCGGTGAGGCCGCTGAATTCCGCCGTGACGATGATCGAGCCCCCATCCGGATCCTCTGGCGGTTCGGGCAGGGCCAGGCAGTCGGGAATGACCAGGTCCGGGGTGATCCCATGCAGGGCCGCGCTGTCGAGCCAGGCCTGCATACGGGCAGCCGACACCACCACCGCCAGCCGCTGGCCATCGGCCTCGGCCTGACCCAGCGCCAGATGCGCCCCCGCCGCGCTGGTCATCTGGTCCTCCAGTTGCGCCAGGGCCGCCGCGCGGGCCTGGGCCTCCGACGCGGCCTTGACCGGAACCCAGCGGATCAAAACCTCGGCGCCCGGGATGACCAGGACATTGCGCATGGGGGTCAGGGCCGAGGCCTCCTGCACCGGCAAGATGCCGCGCCCCACCACCGATCCGAGCTCGTCGAGGATCAGATAGGTCGGCTCGGCGTCCGGCGCGGCGCCGGCGAGGACGATGCGAGTTCGGTTCATTCGTCGTAGGTCCATCGGCGGGCGACCAGGCGGACCTGGCCGGAAGGGTCGACCTCGAACAGGCCGCTGGCGACCACCTCGGCGTCGAGATAGGTCACCTCGGTCTGTAAAGTGAAGTAGCGGCTGGTCGCCTTGACCTGGCCGGGATCGGCGGGGATGTGCTCGGCCAGGGCCGGCGTGGCCCAGAATGACTCTACGCTCCAGCCGCCCGCGGGCCGGGACTCGACCACGCGCCGGGCGAGCGCCGGGCTCACGCCGCCCTCGGTCAGCATGGTGATCAGCACCGCCTTGTCCGGCGTCAGCGTGTTCACATTGATCGGCGACAGGTCGCTGGTCGGCAGGGCGCACGCCACGGGCCTGAGGCGCTCATAGATCGCCGGGGTGAAGCCGCGGATCGACCGCACCTCACTGACCTCGGCCAGCAGGGTCCCGCCGGTGCGGTAGGCGGGCGCCCCGGCCAGATAGGCCTCGTCCTCGGCCCCGCCGCTCTCGCGCACACCGTCGCTGTCGATCCAGTCGGTGAGGGCCGCAGCCAGCATCTCAGCCTCCCGCGGGGCCACCCCTAGCGCCGACAGCAGGGCGATGAACTGGGCGACGCCTGTCTCCCGACGGCCGAGCACCTCGCCTGCGCCCTGGACGACGCTGTTGAGGTTGAAACAGGCCCCGCCATCGGCGAGGCGGCCCTGGATCAGGCCGTTCTCCACCGGAAAGCTGAAGGGCCGGTCGGCCCAGCCGCCATCCAGGGTCAGGCGTTCCTGGCCACCGATCAGCCGGCCGATCTGTCCCGCCGCCAGGGTCTCGGCCCCCAGCGCATACCAGCGGGCCTGGCCCACGGCCTCGGCGTTGGCGGCCCGGCGAATGCCAAAGCGGATGTCGTCGAGCACCACGGCGGCCAGGGTCGCCAGCACCGCCACGAGAAGCAGCACGGTCAGCAGGGCGACGCCGCGCTCGGAGGTCCTGTCGGCTCGCCCGCTCATGCGCCGCCATCCGGCAGCAGCACGAGCTGCGTCACCTCGCCGAAGTCTTCCAGGCTCATGTCGAGGCGGATCGCCTGCGGTAGGGCGCGGTCCGCCGTCGGCGCCCAGGCCGGCGCCCAGGACCCTCGGGCGTAGAAGGCGACGTTCAGGCTGCGCACCCCCCGCAACACCACCTGGGGCTCCCCCAGGGCCGCGCCATCCAGGGCCGGGCGGGCGCGGCGTTCCAGCCGGTCTTCCACCAGGCGGTATTCCACATATTGCAGCGAGGCCCGCGGCGCGGCGTCAGGATTGTCCCAGCCGCGACGGGTGAAGGCCAGAACCGGCGCAGCGTCGCTCTCGCCGCCTGAGAGGCTGCGGCCAGGGGCGCCGCCATCGGCGCGGGTGCGGCGGTCGGCGGCCTGTTCGAGATCGGTCTTGATCAGGGCCCGCGCGCTCTGCAGGGCGGCGATCTCATCCATCCGCTCGCGCACGACCGCGCGGTTGTCGGCGGCGAAGCCCAGCACGGCCACGCCAGCCGCCGAGAGCAGGCTGAAGACCAGCAGGGCCACCAGCATCTCCACCAGGGTGAAGCCCTTCATGCGCCCCCCCGGAAGACGGTGACTTCGGCCAGCGTGCGCGGCTCACTGCCCCCCAGGACCCGGATATCGATCCGCAGCAGGCCCTGGTCCGCCGGCGCCGTGGTCCGTCGCCAAATCCAGTCCTGGTCACCGAGCCGCACCTGGCCCTCGGTCTCCCCGAGCGTCGGCGGCTCAGGCGAGATCAGCGATTCCACCGCGGCGTTCTCGGCCACCATAGCCGCCAGGGTGCGGGTCTCCAGCAGTTGAGCCGTGCGGGTATTCTCGCCGGCCAGGTTCAGGAGCGCGAGCACCACCAGGCTGAAGACCGCCAGGGCGACCAGCAGCTCGATGAGGGTGAAGCCCTGTTCAGCCGGCCGGGGCATCGAGCCGCACCTCGCCGCTCACATCGACAGAGACGGTCATCTGCTGATCGGCGCGCGACAGCGTCACCTTGGCGGGCTCAGCCGATCCGGTGGGGTCGAACCGCACGGCGTCCCGGCCGGGCGCGGCGCTCAGCTGGGCCCGAACGCCCTCGGGCCAGACATGCTTCTCGAAAGGCCCGGCCTCCAGCGGCTCCCATCGCCCCCGCCGCAGCACCCGGAAGGCATAGCCCTGGGCGTCCAGCGAAACCTCCACGGCCCGGTTTGTGAGCAGGGATTCCTCCCGGGCGCGGACAAACCGTCCGGCCAGGGCCTCGGCCTCCCGGCGCACCTCGCCGCGGCCGTCCGGCGCGGTCATCACCACGGCCGCGCCCATCAGACCCAGGATGACAAGCACCACCATCAGCTCCACCAGGGTGAAGCCGGCCTCAGCACGGCGGCGCGTCCTGGGGACGGCCTCAGTTCCAGTTGCCGATGTCCGCATCGTCGCCTTCGCCGCCCTTGGCCCCGTCGGCGCCGAAGGAATAGACATCAAACCGGCCCCGCTCGCCGGGATAGGCGTACTGATAGGGATTGCCCCAAGGGTCCTCAGGCAGGCGGCGGATATAGCCGCCATCCCGATAGCGGTCGGCCCGGGGCGCGCCGGCCGGAAGCTGGGTCAGGGCCGCCAGGCCCTGGTCGGTGGTCGGATAGGCCAGCATCTCCAGGCGGTAGGTGTCCAGGGCCTGCTCCAGGGTGGAGATATCGGCCTTGGCCTTCTCGCGCATGGCGCGGTCCTGGCTGGGCAGCACATTGATCATCACCACCGTGGCCAGCAGGCCGAGGATGACGACCACCACCATGAGCTCCACCAGGGTGAAGCCCGCTTCCGAGGCTGGCCGGGAACGCAGCTTGCGTCGGGTCATGAGGGCTCCTTCGAACACGACAATTCCTAGCCCATGGCCAGGGTGTTGATCTGCAGAATGGGCAGCAGGATGGACAGGACGATCACCGCCACCAGACCGCCCATGAGAATGATGATCGCCGGCTCCAGCAGGCTGAGCGCCACGGCGGTGAAGGTCGCGAACTCGCGCTCCATATACTCCGCCGCCCGACCGAGCATCAGCTCGACCCGGCCGCTGTTCTCGCCGCTGGCGGTCATATAGACGAGCAGCGGCGGGAAGACCGCCACCTTGCGCATGGCTGAGGATAGCGCCCCGCCCTCGCGTATCATCTCGGCCATGTCCACCGTGGCCTGGCGCAGGACGTGGTTGTGGATGGTCGGCGCGGTGATCTGCAGGCCCTCCAGGATCGGCAGGCCGCTAGCGATCATGGTCGAGAGCGTCCGGGCCAGCCGTGCGGCATGCAGGTCGCGGGTCAGGCGGCCCAGGATGGGAAGGCGCAGCATGAGCGCGTCGGCCTTCATCCGGATGTCCGGCCGGTGCAGGGCGCGGGCCGCCATGAAGCCGGCCACCACCAGGACCAGCAGCATGACGAGGCCATAGCTGCGTATCGCCTCGGAGGTTCCGATCACCAGCCGCGTCAGCAGGGGCAGGGTCTGGCCCATGGATTCGAACTGATCGACCACCTTGGGCACCACGAAGGTCATCAGGGCCAGGACCACCAGCAGGGCGGTGGCCGCCAGGACGGCGGGATAGACCAGGGCCGCGGTCACCTTGCTCTGGGCCTGCTGGTCGCGCTCCAGCAGGTCGGCCAGGCGTTCCAGGATCGATGGCAGGGCGCCGGAGCCTTCGCCGGCCGCCACCATGGCCCGGTAAAGGGGCGGAAAGGCCCGCCCCTGTCGCGCCATGGCGTCGGACAGGCGATAGCCTTCGAGAACGCCGCTATGGACGCCCATCAGGGCGTTGCGCACGGCAGGCTTCTCGGCCTGGACGGCGATGGTGCGCAGGGCTTCTTCCAGGGGCGCGACGGCCACCAGGGTGGCGAGTTGCCGGGTGACCAGCGCCAGCGAGCGCGCATCCAGACGCCCGCCGAACAGGCCTGCCGAACCGGCCTTGGCCTTGCCCGGCGACAGGCGGATTCCGGCCAGACGACGGCGCTCCAGGGTCGCCCGCGCGGCGGCCTCGTCGGCTGCGGTCAGGTGGCCGGTGCGGGTGCGGCCGGCCAGATCCAGGGCGACATAGTCAAAGCTGGCCATGACCGCCTTCCTGGCGAGTGACCCGCAGGGCTTCCTCCACCGTGGTCAGGCCTTCGAGCACACAGGCCCGGGCCTGGGCCGACAGGCTGCCGCCGCCAGAGGCGACCCCGGCCGCGGCGATGGCCGCCTCATCGGCGTTGTCGCCGATCAGACGGCGCACATGGTCGTCGATCCACAGGGCCTCATAGATGCCAACCCGGCCCGCATAGCCCGTCTGACCGCAGTCGGGGCAGCCCTGGGCGCGGTAGAGGACCTGGCCCTCGGCCACGCCGGCCTGTCGGGCGGTGACGGCATCGGCCGGCTCGGCCCGCCGGCAGCTGGGGCACAGGCGGCGCAGCAGGCGCTGGGCCAGGATCAGCCGCACGGTGGAGGCCAGGAGGAAGGGCTCGACCCCCATGTCGCGCAGGCGAGTCACCGCGCCGGCCGCATCATTGGTGTGCACCGTGGACAGCACCAGGTGGCCGGTGAGGCTGGCCTGAACGGCGATCTGGGCGGTCTCCACATCGCGGATTTCGCCGACCATGACCACGTCGGGGTCCTGGCGCAGGATGGCCCGCAGGCCGGCGGCGAAGGTCATGCCGACCTTGGCGTTGACCTGTGTCTGGCCGACGCCCGGCACAGCGTACTCCACCGGATCCTCGATGGTGAGGATGTTGCGGCTGGCGTCGTTGAGCAGGCTCAGGCCCGCATAGAGGGTGGTGGTCTTGCCCGAGCCGGTCGGGCCGGTGACCAGGATCACGCCGTTCGGTTCAGCCAGGGCCCGCTGAAAGGCGGCCAGGACCTCAGGGCCCATGCCCAGCTCCGGCAGGGGGATGCCCGCCTGCTCCTGGTCGAGGATCCGCATCACCACCCGCTCGCCCGCCCGCGACGGCAGGGTGGAGACCCGCACATCCAGGCTGCGGCCGCCCAGCGCCAGGGAGATGCGACCGTCCTGCGGCACGCGCCGCTCGGCGATATCCAGCCGCGCCATGACCTTGATACGGCTGACGATCAGCGGGCTCAGCCGCGGCGACAGGCTGAGGACCTCGCGCAGGACGCCGTCGATCCGCAGCCGGATGACCAGGGCGGTCTCGAAGGACTCGATATGAACGTCGGACGCGCCGCGGCGGATGGCCTCGGCGATCACCCCGTTGATCAGGCGGATGATCGGGGCGTCGTCCTGACTGTCCAGAAGGTCGGCGGCGGCGGGAATGTCGTCGGCCAGGCTGTCGAGGCCGCCGGGCATGTCCAGGTCCTCAGCGCCGCCAGCCGGCAGGCCGTCGTCGGCATAGGTCTCCGACAGCCGCCGCTCGAACTCCGCCCGCGGCAGGGACTGGACGCTGAGCGCACGGCCAAGGGTCCGCCGGGCCTCCACCAGGGCCAGGGGATCGGCGCCTTCGCGCAGGCCCACATGGGCGACCTCGTCGACCGCGAGCAGCACCACGCCATGTCGCTTGGCGAAGCCGTAGGGCAGCAGGGGATGGGCGGCGCGCTCCATCTTTAGCCCACCGGCGGCGGAGGCGGAGGCGGCGGCGCGGTGATCGGCGCAGCCTGCATATAGTCACGGACCAGGGCGTCGAGACTGCTCAGCCCATCAGCGCTGCGGGCCGCCTCCAGGTCGCGGATATAGCCATAGCGGGGCGCGGTCAGGGCCTGGGCGTCGGCGGCGCTACCGATGATGGTCGGGCGGATGAAGACCATCAGATTGCGCTGCACGTTCTGGCGCGAGGTGGCCTTGAACAGATTGCCGAGTCCCGGAATGTCACCGAGCAGGGGCGTGCGCTCCACCGTGGTCCGCTCATTGCGGTCCAGCAGGCCGCCCAGGACGACGATCGCGCCATCGTCCACCGCCACCGTGGTCTCGATGGCCCGCTTGTCCAGGATCAGCTCGCCGGAGCTTTCGCTGAGTGGCCCGGAGATCGAGGACACCTCCTGGCGCAGGAAGAGGGTGATGGCCCCCCCGGCGTTGATCTGCGGCTTCACATCCAGCTGGATGCCGACATTCTGCCGCTGAATGGTGCGGAAGGGATTGCTGTTGGAGTCCCCCAGCACCTCGCCCGTGGTGATCGGGATCTCCTGGCCCACCAGGATGCTGGCCTCCTGGTTGTCCAGGGTCATGACCGAAGGGGTCGAGAGCAGGTTGGAGGCCGTGTCGTTCTTCACGGCATTGATGATGAAGCCGAACAGGGCGTCGCCGCTCTGGCCATAGCCGCCGGTGAGGATGCCTCGGGCGCCCAGGACAGAATCCAGGGCGGTCTGGCGCAGGGCGGCCAGGGCAGAGGAGTCTTCCGGCAGGTTCCGCTCCCCGGCCGCAGCCGCGGCCAGGCCCAGGATGTTGGGGGCTGCGTTGGAATAGTTGGTAGCCGAGAAGGGAATGCTGGAGCCGTTGACCCCGGCCAGGGCGAACTGCACGCCGAGCTGCTGGGCGGCGTTGTCCGACAGCTCCACCACCACGGCCTCAACCAGGACCTGGCGACGTCGGGTGTCGAGCTGGCGGATCACCTCGCCGAGCACCCGCTGGGTGTCGGGATCGGCGGCGATGACGATGGCGTTGGCGCCGGGATAGCGGGCGATATTGGCGCGTCGCCCAGCCCCGCCGGCTGTGGTGGTCTGGCCGCTTCCGGAGGCCGACGCGGCGGCCGTGGCGGCGTCGCCCTCAGATGTGGCGGGGGATTGGCCCACAAGCTGCTGCAACACTGGCAGAAGTTGCTCGGCGCTGGCGTGCTGCAGATTGATCACCCGGACATCGCCGCTGGTCTCGGCGCGGCCGTCGAGATCGGCGATCAGGGCCAGCATGGCGCGGACCGCGTCAGGCTCGCCGCGCAGCACCAGAGAATTGCTGCTCTCCACCACGACCAGGGAGACCAGCGCATTGCGGGCTCCAGGCTCCGCCCCAGGGGAGTTGAGCACCTGGTTGACGACCCCGGCGATCTCGCGGGCCGAGCTGGAGCGGAGGGTGACCGTCTCGGTCAGGGTGCGGTCCTGGTCCACCTGGGCCAGCAGGCTGCGGATACGGGCGAGATTGTCCGCATAGTCGGCGACCACGATCAGATTGCCCCGGGGACTGGGCATCACCACCCCCTGGCGACCGATCAGCGGCTTGAGCGTTTCGGCCGCCGAGGCCGCATCGATGTTCCGAAGGCGGAAGACCTGGGTGGAAAAGCCGTAGCCGCCTGAGCCGCTGAGGCTCGAGGGCTGGGCCGCTGCGCCCTCCTCCGGGGTGATCCGATAGACGCCTGACCCGGCTGGCACCGCCACCAGGCCGTTGGCCCGCAGGGTGGACAGCATCACCTCGAACAGTTCGGTCCGCGACAGGGGCTCGCGGCTGCTGATGCTCACCTTGCCCTGCACCCGGGGGTCGATGATGAAGGTCTGGCCCGTGGCCTGGGCCACGTCCTGGATGAAGACCCGGATGTCGGCGTCCTGCAGGTTCAGCACCTGGGACTGGGCGTGGGCGGCCGGCGCCGGCGCGAGGCCGGCCCCCAGGCTGAGCATCAGGCAGAGGGCGATGAGTCTCTTCACGGGGCAGACATCCGCAGTCGAGTGGTCAGGGTCTGGCCGCCGCGCTCATAGGTGAGCTCGACTTGGGTGGCGGCCGATAGGATCTGGGGCAGCTCGCTCATCCGCTCGCGGCTGAGCTCCGAGCCATCCAGCGTCAGGAGAACGTCTCCCGGCTGCAGGCCCGCGCGGGCCAGGGC
>JAHUZY010000276.1 GCA_019264505.1 Phenylobacterium sp.
GGCCGGGGCGTCTAGGGCGCGGATGGCGGCGGTGGCCTCTGGCCCGTCGAGGCCAGGCATCCGGCCATCGATCAGGGCCAGGTCGAACTCGCAGACCCGGGCCAGGTCCACCGCCCTGCGGCCGTCCTGAGCGTGGACCACCTGGTGGCCCAGCTGTTCCAGGACCGCGCGCATCATGGCGGCGTTGAGGCTGTCGTCCTCGGCCATCAGAATCCGCAGCGTGCGCCCCTCGACGGGCGCCTCGTCCGGCGCGTCGACGGCGACGTCCATTGGGGCGGCGGCCAGGGGATCGAAGGGCAGGATCAGGCCGAAACAACTGCCCACCCCAGGGGCGCTGGTGGCGGTCAGTTCCCCGTTCATGAGCCGGGCGAGCTGCCGCGAGAGGGACAGGCCAAGCCCGGCGCCCGGCACGCCGGCGCTCGTACGCTCCACCCGGTGGAAGGCTTCGAAGGCCTGGGCGAGTTCGGCGTCCGACAGGCCTGGACCGGTGTCGGCGATCTCGATGAGCACGCGGCCCTCTGGCGTCAGGCTGAGTCGCGCCTCCACCCGTCCGCGGACGGTGAACTTGATGGCGTTGCCGATCAGGTTGGCCAGGATCTGCCGCACCCGGGCCGGATCGCCCAGGGCCGCGCCGGGGCCTTCGGCCAGCTCCGGGGCCACATAGACGCTGAGTTCCAGACCCTTGGCGCCCGCATGCGGGCGGTTCAGCAGCATGAGGTCGCGGACAAGGCCCGGCGCGTCCAGGGGCCTGACGTCAACCGCCAGACGACCTGCCTCGGCGGTCTCGGAGTCCAGGGTCGTGTTGAGCACCGCGATCAGATCGCTGACGGCGTCGAGGGCGGCCGAGAGCTGCTCCCGCGACGGGGCGGCCCGGCCATTGCGCCCGGCGGCGGCGGCCAGCACGTGGGAGACGCCGGTCAGGCCATTGCGGATTTCGTGGCTGAGAGTGGCGACGAGGTCGGACTTGGAGCGGGCCAGGCGGCTGGCCTCCTCGACCTTGCCGGCGCGCTCGGCGATCAGCACCTCGCGCTCGGCGGCCATGGCGAACTGCCTGCGCAGCACCCGGTTGAGCATCAGGGCGAGGGCGAAGGCCAGGGCCACGCCGCCCCAGGCCAGGGTGGCGGCGTTCTGGCTGTGCGGACTGGCGAACAGGGCGATCAGCGGACCGGCGGCGGCGGCCGCGCCCACCACCAGCAGGCTGGGCAGCCACGGGGCTGTGAAGAAGATGCAGATCACCGCCGCGGCCGTGGCCATCAGCAGCAGGGTCTCCCGCATGGGGCCGGCGCCGTCGGCGAAGGCGGCGACCTGGGCCACGCAGCCGGCCCAGACCAGGCCTGTGACAATATGCACCCGCGAGCGGGCCCGCAGATCTTCCGCGCCCGGGGTGCGCAGCCAGCTGACCGCGGCGTAGGTCGCGCCGCAGGCCATGGCGAACAGGGCGAAGCTGGCGGTCATCCAGGCGGTGTTGTCGGCATAGGAGCCGGCCCAGACGAAGACCGGCATGCTGACGACGAAGGCCACCAGCGCGTAGGGCAGCAGCGCGGCCTGGGCGTCCAGGGCCTGCTGCGCCACAGATGCGCCGCCGCGTGGGGCGAACCGAGCAGAATCGTTGGATGACACGGGCTGGTCCTTTGCGGCGACGCCCGTGAAGGTAGTGGGTCAGGGTTGGCGGGGGGTTACGCAACAGCGTTAATCCACAGGCGGGTGCGAAACCGTCCGTTAAGCCTAATCGACCATTGTCATGAGACGGGGCGGGAGTCCCGGCGCAGGGGAGGGGCACATGACCACGACGCGGGCGGCGCTCACCGAGGACGACATACGCACCCTGGTGAAGGGCGCGACCCCGGACGAGCGGGCTTTGGTGGCGCACAAGCTGTGCCGGCGCATCGACACCCTGCCTTTGACGCCCGAAGAACAGGTCCTGGCCCAGGACATCCTGCGGGTCATGGCCCAGGACGCCGCCGAGCTGGTGCGCCGGGCCCTGGCGGTAACCCTAAAGAGTTCGCCGCTCATTCCCCACGACGTGGCCCTGAAACTGGCCCGGGATGTGGAGAGCGTCTGCCAGCCGATCCTCAGCTTCTCGCCGGTCTTCACCGATGAGGAGCTGGTCGAGATCGTCCGTCTCGGCGGGCCGGTCCGCCAGGTGGCCATCGCCAAGCGGCCGCGTCTGTCGCGTCGCCTGACCGACGTTATCGTCGAGACCGGGGTGGAGCGCGCCGTGGAGGTCGCCTGCTCCAACGACAACGCAGACTTCGCCGACCAGACCCTGATGAACGTGCTGGCTCGCTTCGAGCGGTCGGAGCGGGTGCTGGCGGCGGTGGCCTATCGCCAGACCCTGCCGCTTTCGGTGACCGAGAAGCTCATCGACCTGGTGGGCGATCAGGTGCGCGACCACCTGCTGGCCCATCATCCGGTCTCGCCGGAGCTCGCCCTGCAGATCGCCACCGGCGCCAAGGAGCGGGCGACCCTGGATCTGGTGGACCAGGCCGGCCGCGCCGCCGATCTCAAGGCCTTTGTCGCCCATCTGCATCGCAATGAGCGCCTGACGCCCTCCCTGCTGCTGAGGGCGCTCGCCCACGGTCACATGGCCTTCTTCGAGTGGGGCCTGGCCGAGCTGGCTGGGGTGCCGCACCATCGGACCTGGCTGATGATCCATGACGCCGGCCCCCTGGGGCTGAAGGCGATCTATGAGCGGGCCGGCATGCCCGCGCGCCTGCTGCCGGCCTTCCGCGCCGGGGTCGACACCTTCCACGCCATGGAATTTGAGGGCGGCGCCCGGGACCGCGACAAGTTCCAGAAGAAGATGCTCGAACGCTTCCTCACCCAGCCCCATGTGGGCGCCCGGGAGGACGCCGACTATCTCCTCGATCGCATGGACCGGATGGCCGAGCGCGCTGCGCCGGCGTTGCAGTCGGCCTGATCCGAGCTTTTCCTTGGCGAATGGGCGCGCCAGGCTCAGATATCGCCCATGACCCATGATCCCGCGGGCGGCCTGGTGCGTCCGGCCTCAACCCTGCTCCTGCTCCGCGACGACCCCAGCTTCGAGGTGCTGATGGTCGAGCGGCACCACCAGATCGACTTCGCCTCAGGGGCGCTGGTCTTTCCAGGCGGCAAGTCCAGCCCAGGCGACCATGATGAGGCCTGGCGCGAACACGCCCTCGGCTGGGCCGAGCATGGCGCGGATCAGTCTGGCCTGCGGATCGCGGCCATCCGCGAAGTGTTCGAGG
>JAHUZY010000311.1 GCA_019264505.1 Phenylobacterium sp.
TCATGTCGCTGACCCAGGCGACCCTGACCTTGCCGGGCATCGCGGGTCTGATTCTGACCCTCGCCGTCGCCGTCGACGCCAATGTGCTGATCTATGAGCGGATGCGCGACGAGATCAGGGCCGGGCGAACCGCCATAGCGGCCATGGACGCCGGTTTCTCCAAGGCGATGAGCAGCATCATCGACGCCAACGTCACCACCATCCTGGCCGCCCTGATCATGTTCCAGTTCGGCTCGGGTCCGGTCCGTGGCTTCGCCTGGACACTGTCGATCGGCGTCGTCACCTCGGTCTTCACCGCGGTGCTTGTGACCCAGGTGCTTCTCGCCCTGTGGTTCCGGGCGGCCCGGCCCAAGACCCTGCCGATCGTTTGAGGTTGCGAACCATGTGGCCCCTGATCAAGATTCTGCCCGTCAAGACCAACTTCCGGTTCGTGGCTTTCGCCAAGTTTGCCGGCGTCGCCTCAGTGCTGGCGGCCGTGGCGTCCTTGTTTCTCGCCCTTTATCCGCTGACCCCGCCCTGCGGCGGTCTGAACTGCGGCATCGACTTCACCGGCGGCACCTTGCTGGAAATCTCAACGGCGCCCAAGGCGGTGGACCTGGCCGCGGTGCGCAGCGAACTGGGCGATATGGACCTGGGCGATGTCCAGGTTCAGGCCTTCGGCGCGCCGACCTCGGCCCTGGTGCGATTCCAGACGCCTGAGGGGGAGAGCTCGGAACAGGCCATCGCCGAGGTGAAGACCGCCCTGACCGGCGCCCTGGGCGAGGTGGTGTTCGCCAAGACCGAGGTGGTCGGCCCGAAGGTGTCGGGCGAGCTCTTCCAGAGTGGCCTGCTGGCGCTCGGCGTCGCGATCGGCCTCATGATGCTCTACATCTGGTTCCGTTTCGAACTGCAGTTCGGGGTGGGCGCGGTGGTGGGCCTGTTCCACGACGTCATCCTGGCCTTCGGCTTCATCGCCCTGTTCGACCTGGAATTCTCGCTGACCACCATCGCGGCGATCCTGACCATCATCGGCTATTCGATGAACGACACCGTCGTGGTGTTCGACCGCCTGCGGGAGAACCTGCGCAAGTTCAAGAAGATGCCGCTGGCTGAAGTCATCGATCTGACGATCAACGAGACCCTGTCCCGGACCATCATAACCGGCCTGACAGCGGTGCTGGCCCTGACGGGCCTGGCGATTTTCGGCGGACCGACCCTGTTCGCCTTCTCGGTGATCATGATCTTCGGCGTGGTGATCGGCACCTATTCCTCCATCTATGTGGCGGCTCCGGTGATCCTGCTGTGGGGCGTCAAGCGGGGCGAGGAAGAGGCCGAACCGCTGCCGGTGCGCACTTAAGACACGTGGCGCGGGACGCACCCAGCCTGGACAGCTTTGGCCCCGGGGGCTTCCGGGTGTCCGGCGTCTGGCGTCCGGGATCCCTGCTGATCGTCTCCGATGTGGCCGCCCCGTGGCCGGTGCGCCAGCTGGCCGAGGCCACCCCGGACTCCCTCTATCCGGTGTTCGCCGCGGGCGCGCGAGAGGTGGAGTTCCTGCTTCTGGGGACCGGCGCGGTCAACAGCCTGCCGCCGAGACCTCTGCGCGACCTGCTCCAGAAGGGCGGCATCGGTCTGGAGTATATGGACACTGCGGCGGCCTCGCGCATGTACAATGTCCTGACCGCCCAGGGCCGCAGACTTGCATGTGCGCTCATCGCCATGTGAGCTAAGCCCAGGGCGCCAGCTGCGCCGGGGGGCTTCAAGCCGACTTGCGCCCCGTCGAGCGCGGCTATAGGCCAGGAGCCAGAAACGGGGAAAACGCTATGCAGGGTCTGCTGTCCAACTTCCGCAATACGATGATCGTGAGCTTCCTGCTCTCGGTCATCATGATCGTCGGCTATCTGGTCCATAATGGCGGGGCCGACGTGATCTTCGTCCAGGCCATCCTGCGCTGGACGCACGTGGTGCTCGGCATCCTCTGGATCGGGCTGCTCTACTATTTCAACTTCGTCCAGATCCGCAAAATGCCGGACATCCCGGCTGAACTGAAGCCGGCGATCAGCAAGTACATCGCCCCTGAGGCGCTGTTCTGGTTCCGCTGGGCGGCGCTGTTCACGGTGGTCACCGGCCTCGCGCTCGCCTGGGCCCGCGGCTACCTGCTCGAGGCCCTCAGCCTGGGCGCGGTGGGCGGCTTTGTCTCGGCCCAGCACACCTTCATCGGTGTGGGCATGTGGCTGGCCCTGATCATGTTCATGAACGTCTGGATGTTCATCTGGCCAAACCAGAAGATCGCGCTCGGCATGGTCGAGGCCGATGACGCGGCCAAGGCCAAGGCGGGCCGTACGGCCATGCTGTTCTCGCGCACCAATACGCTGCTGTCCCTGCCGATGCTGGTCACCATGGCCATGAACCAGACCATCTTCGGCTAGGATCTCTCGACGACGACCGGACTTCAGGACCCGCCGCCCTGGCGGGTCCTTTCCATTTCAGGACCTCATGGACGAAGACGCCACGCCGCCGGCCGATGATCTGGACGCCCTGGTCGCCCGGGTGGACCCCGACCGCTGGCTGTCCAGCCGGCTGATCGCCGATGCCCAGGACCGGGCCGACGTCATCGTCCTCTACGCCTACGATCACGAACTGGCCCGCGCGCCCAAGGTCGCCTCCAACGCCCTGCTGGGCGAGATCCGCCTCGCCTGGTGGCGGGAGGTGCTGGACGAGGCCTATGGCGCTGGCCCGGTCCGCCGTCATCCCACGGCGGTGGCCCTGGCCGAAGTGGTCGCCCGGCGCGGCCTGCCGCGGACGCCTCTGGAGACTATGATCGACGCCCGCTACCGGCAGCTTGATCCCGAACCCCTGGACGGCGCCGAGGCGGTGCTGCTGGCGCAGGAGACCGCCGGCGCGGCCGCGCGTCTGGCGGCCCTGATCCTGGCCGATGAGGGGCAGGGCGACCGGGCCGAGGCCGCCGGCGCGCTGTGGGCCCTGGGGCGACGTTGTCTGGCCGGAGAGCCATCTCCCTCGCCGGAGCTTATCGCCCCCCTGAGAGCCCAGGCCAAGGGGCTGGGGGTGGCCGCCTTTCCGGCCGGCGCCCATGGCGCGTTGGCCAGTGTCTATAGGCGGGGCCGCGAACCCTCGCCCGTAGGCAAGCGCTGGCGGATCACCCTGGCCGCCCTGACCGGGCGGATCTGAGCCCTATTCTGCCGCGAGGGCGGGCTGACCGATCCAGGCATCCAGATCGGCCAGGGCGCGCTCGCCCACCATGCGCTTCTTGGTGCGGCCCCGTTCCTTGGCGCCCAGGCGGCGGCCTTCGGCGTCGCGCTTGGGGCTCTCCAGGGGCGGGATCAGGCCGTAATTGATGTTCATGGGCTGGAAGGAGCCGGCGCCGCCATCCAGGTGTCCGCCGGTGATATGGCCGATCAGGGCGCCCAGCGCCGTGGTCGGCGGCGGCGGGGTGATCGGCGACCCGAGGCGCTCAGCGGCCGCCAGGCGACCGGCCATCAGACCCACGGCCGCGCTTTCCACATAGCCCTCGACCCCGGTCACCTGGCCGGCGAACCGCAGGCGAGGGGCCGCCTTCAGCCGCAGGGTCCCGTCCAGCAGTCGGGGGCTGTTGATGAAGGTGTTGCGGTGCAGGCCGCCCAGGCGGGCGAAGACGGCCTTCTCCAGGCCGGGGATCATCCGGAAGATCTCGGTCTGGGCGCCGTGCTTCAGCTTGGTCTGGAAGCCGACCATGTTCCAGAGCGTGCCCAGCGCATTGTCCTGGCGCAGCTGGACCACCGCATAGGCCTTCTCGTCCGGCTTGTGGGCGTTGGTCAGGCCGACGGGCTTCATGGGGCCGTGGCGCAGGGTTTCCCGGCCGCGCTCGGCCATGACCTCGATCGGCAGGCAGCCGTCGAAATAGGGGACGTGCTCCCAGTCCTTGAACTCGGACTTCGGTCCGGCCAGCAGGGCGTCGATGAAGGCCTCGTACTGGTCCTTGTCCATGGGGCAGTTGATATAGGCCGCCGCATCCCCGCCAGGGCCCACCTTGTCGTAGCGGGACTGGCGCCAGCAGACGTCCATGTTCACCGACTCCAGGGTCACGATCGGCGCGATGGCGTCGAAGAAGGACAGCTGGCCCTCGCCGGTCAGGTCAAGGATGG
This sequence comes from Phenylobacterium sp., assembly GCA_019264505.1. Classification (GTDB taxonomy): domain Bacteria; phylum Pseudomonadota; class Alphaproteobacteria; order Caulobacterales; family Caulobacteraceae; genus Phenylobacterium. Next base: position 4,119 of record JAHUZY010000311.1, read on the forward strand.
CCTGCGACAGGGCCGGCGAGGTGAGCGGGCCGGTGGCGATGATGACGCTATCCCACGCCTCGGGCGGCAGGCCGGCGACCTCGCCCCGGTCGAGGGTGATGTTGGGATGGGCCAGTAGCCTGGCGGTCACCGCGTCGGCGAACCCGTCGCGGTCCACGGCCAGGGCGCCGCCGGCCGGAACCTGATGGGCGTCGCCGCAGGACATGATGATCGAGTCCAGCCGCCGCATCTCGGCGTGCAGCAGGCCAACGGCGTTCCCGGCCCAGTCATCGGCGCGGAACGAGTTGGAGCAGACCAGTTCGGCCAACTTGTCGGTCTGGTGGGCGTCGGTGCCGCGCACCGGGCGCATTTCGTGCAGGACCACGGGAACGCCGGCCTGGGCGATCTGCCAGGCGGCCTCGGAACCGGCCAGGCCGCCGCCGATGACATGAATGGGAGAGAGGCTCATGAGCGACCCCATAGCAATGATCTGCGCACTTCGCGAGCCGGCCCTTGCAGGCGGGCGGGGCGCGCGCCTAGTTTCTCCGCCGATGGTCGGCGACTCCAGGCGTTTCAAGCCTTTGGCGCGCGGATCGGGGAGCTGAGATGACCACCTTATCGCCGGGCGACGCCGCTTTTGAGGGTTTCCGACTGACTCGAGAATATCCCCGGGTCACGATGATCTGGGCGGTCTTCCACCTTCTGGTGTCCTTCGTCACCGCAACAGCCCTGATCCTGCTCGGCGGGGATGTGCTGCTGCAGGCTGAGAATGCCGCGGAGATGAGCCCGGCCGAGCTTGCCGTATTCATGCGCGAGATTGCGCCGGCCTATCTGACCCTGGCGCCCATCGGGCTGGTGGTCATGTCGGTGGCGGCGGCGGCGGTCTACCGACTGCAACTGCGGCCAGAGGAAGCCGCCAACAGCGGCCACCTTCGGTTCGGCGCCGATGAGGTCCGCCTGATCATCCTGACCGTCATCTACTATCTGCTGACCATCGGCGGGGTGCTGGCCCTGTCCCTGCTGGCGGCCATCGCCGCAGCCGTCGCCTCTATGGCCGGCCAAGGCGCCATGGCCATGGTGGGCGGCGGCATGATGCTGTTCTTCGCCGGTCTCTGGCTGTTTGTCCTTGTGCGCCTGTCCCTGGCGCCGGTCCTGACCTTCGAACAGCGCCGGCTGGTGGTCTTCGGCTCCTGGGCCCTGACTCGCGGCCACTTTTGGCGGCTGCTTGGGACCTATGCGCTCGCCCTCATCACCGTCTTCGTGGTCAGCCTGCTGGCCATGGTCATCTTCGCGGCCCTGGCGGGTATCGTCACCGTCGCCGCCGGCGGCGGGCTGGACCAGGTCGGCGAGGTGTTCCAGCCGGACTTCAGCTCGTTCAGCGCCTATATCTCAGCCCAGACGCTGCTCTATCTGATCTTCAACGCCATCCTGACGGCCATCTTCTACCCGGCGGTGCTGACCCCGCAGGTCGTCGCCTACCTCACCTTCCTGCCAGCCGCGGTCGAAGAGCAGGGAGTTGGGTCAGAC
>JAHUZY010000048.1 GCA_019264505.1 Phenylobacterium sp.
GTGGAGATCCTGACGCCGGACTTCCTGCGCAAGCCGGTCTCGGCCATCGAGACGGTGATCGAATCGCGGCCCGACGTCTTCAACCACAATCTGGAAACGGTGCCGCGACTCTATCTCTCGATCCGGCCCGGCGCCCGCTACTACAGCTCCCTGCGCCTTCTGGAGCGGGTCAAGGAACGCGACCCCGTCCAGTTCACCAAGTCGGGCCTGATGGTGGGCCTGGGCGAGACCAAGGAAGAGGTCATGCAGGTGATGGACGACATGCGTTCGGCCGGCGTCGACTTCCTGACCATCGGCCAGTACCTGCAGCCGACCCGCAAGCATGCGGCCATCGACCGCTATGTGACGCCCGAGGAGTTCGGGGCCTATGAGGAGATCGCCCGGGCCAAGGGCTTCCTGATGGTCTCGGCTAGCCCGCTGACCCGCTCGTCCCACCATGCGGGCGAGGACTTCGCCAAGCTGCAGGCCGCGCGGCAGGCTCAGGAGGCCCGCGCCGCCGCCCAGGCCTCTATCCAGGCCTGAGGCCAACAGCCTTGTATCATCGCGTCCAGAAGGTGCTGCCGTACCGGCCTGACCAGCTGTTTGATCTGGTGGGGGACGTGGACCGCTACCCGGACTTCGTGCCGTGGATCACCGGGATGCGCAGCTGGAACCAGCGGCCCATGGGCGAAGGCGTCGACATGTTGGACGCCGAAGCGTCCGTCGGGTTCTCGTTTCTCAAGGAGCGGTTCGCCACCCGGGTGCGGCGCGACGCGATCGGTCGCGTGATTCAGGTCAGCCTGATCTCTGGCCCTTTCAAGCGACTCGAGAACCGCTGGCGGTTTCACGAAGACCCGGCCGGAACCCGGATCGAGTTTGAGATCGATTTCGAGTTCAAGTCGAAGATGCTGGCGGCCCTGCTCAGCGCCAATTTCCACAGCGCCGTCGACCGGTTGATCGGCTGCTTCGAAGCCAGGGCCAGGAGCCTCTACGGCGCGTCAGCCGATCCCGGTTGAGGCCTCAGGTAAGCCGCTCGCGCAGCATCTCCAGAGCGGCCTGAGTAGCGGCCTGCTGGATTTCAAACCGGGTCTCGAACTCAAACAGCTCGACGCGGTGGGTGAGGCCGTGATTGGTCCGCGCCGTGGCGATATGAACGGTGCCCACCGGCTTCATCCGGGTGCCGCCGTCGGGTCCGGCGATGCCGGTGATGGCCACAGCCAGATGGGCGTTTGAGTTCTCCAGCGCGCCCTCGGCCATCATGCGCGCGACCGGCTCGGAGACCGCGCCCAGATCGGCGATCAGGTCGCCGGGCACCCCGAGCATGTCTTGTTTGGCGCGGTTCGAATAGGTGACAAAACCCCGGTCCAGGACGTCAGATGCGCCCGGAATGGCGCAGATCGCCGCGCTTACCAGCCCGCCGGTGCAGCTCTCGGCTGTGACGATTCGCAGGGATTTCTGGCGGGCCTCATCGATGAGAAGCCGCGCCAAGGTCTCGATTTCCAAAGAAAACATGGCTGTATCCGATGCCAGGTACGAAAGGGCGCTAGGCGCCGGGTCGGCCAGACCACACCATTGGCCGCCCTGACCTTACAAGCCGAATCGGCGTCATGACCCTGCAGGACACCCTCCCCAAGGCCAAACCCGCCGTCGCGCCGGCCCTGTTTGGCCTTACGGTCTTCGCCAGCGCCACCCTGGTCTTCATGGTGCAGCCCATGGCCGCCAAGCTGCTGTTGCCCCTGATGGGCGGCGCGCCGGCGGTGTGGAACACCAGCATGGCCTTTTTCCAGGCCGCGCTTCTGGCGGGCTACGCCTATGCGCACCTGCTGCAAAGGGCCGGGACCGTGCGTCGTCAGGCGATGATCCACGGTGGCGCTCTGCTGCTGGCCGCCCTTGTCTTGCCCCTTCGGGTCCATGAACTGCTCGGGCCGCCGACCTCAGATCACCCGGCGCTTTGGCTGCTGGCGGCGCTCGCCCTGATGGTGGGAGCGCCGTTCGCGGTGCTGTCTGCGACCGCGCCGCTGACCCAGGCCTGGCATGCGCGCATTTTCCGCGAAGGGGAGGGGCGTGGCCCCTACGTCCTCTATGCGGCGAGCAATCTCGGCAGCCTGATCGCCCTGTTGGCCTACCCCCTGGTCGTCGAGCCGAGTCTGGCCATCCAGGCCCAGACCTTCATCTGGAGCCTCGCCTATGGGGGCTTTGTGGTGCTGATGGCCAGCCTCGCCCTGCTGGTGTCGCGGGCGCCCCGGATCGAGGTGAGTGCGCCCCATCCGACCGTCCAGATTGAGGCCGCCCTGAGCGGTCGGCCCTGGCGTGAACGGCTGATCTGGATCGGGCTTGCGGCGATCCCCTCGAGCCTGATGCTGGGCGTGACCACCCACATCACCACCGACGTGGCCTCAGCCCCCTTCATCTGGGTGGTGCCGCTCGCCCTCTACCTGCTGACCTTCATCATCGCCTTCCAGGACCGGCCGCTGATCTCCACGGAGACGGCGCTGATGTTCCAGGCCGCCGCCGTGGTGGCCTGCGCCGTGATCATGCCGTTCCACACCACCAACCTGGTCATCCAGCTTGGTGTTCATCTGGCGGCCTTCTTCCTCACGGCTCTGGTGTGCCACCAGGCCCTGGTGGCTCGGCGCCCGCCGCCCGCGCGGCTGACGGAATTCTACCTCTGCCTGTCCATCGGCGGCGTGGTCGGGGGCGGATTCAACGCCTTCATCGCCCCGGTCATCTTCACCAATGTCTGGGAATACCCCCTGGTCCTGGCGCTGTCCTGTCTGGCCAGACCTTGGACCTGGGAGACCGGCCCCTTCTGGCGCTGGGGTCTGTTCGCGGTCTGCGTCGTCGCCGTGATCGCCGCGCCTGTCCTGTCGGGGCTCTATGCGCAGAGCGAGGGGGTGGTGCGGATTCTGCTGGGAGTCGTCACGGTCTCGGCCTTCCTGATCCGACGCAGCACGCTGCTCTTCCTGGCGACGGTGTCGATGCTGCTGATCTCGGCCCAGATGGCCGGCGACCGGGTGGATGTTCGACAGACCTGGCGGAGCTTCTTCGGGGTCGCCCGTCAGTCGGTGATGCCGGTCCAGGCCCTCGGCGGGACCGTCCACATGCTGGCCCATGGCACGACCCTGCACGGCGCCCAGGCCCAGGCGCCTGAGCACCGCTGCCGGCCGCTGGTCTACTACGCCCCAGAGACGCCCATCGGGCAGGTGTTCGCCGCCAAGCGGGCCGAGAAGGCCAGCCTGACCATCGGCGCGGTGGGCCTCGGCACCGGCACGGTGGCCACCTATGTGCGGGCCGAGGATCGGCTCACCTTCTTCGAGATCGATCCCCTGATGGTCGAGATCGCCAACGACCCGGCCTACTTCTCCTACACCACCGAATGCGCCAAGGGACCGATCGACTATGTGATCGGCGACGCCCGCCTGACCCTGGAAGACCAGCCGGAAGGCCGGTTCGACCTCCTGTTGCTGGACGCCTTCTCCTCGGACGCCGTCCCGGCCCATCTGCTTACGGTGGAAGCCGTGGAGATGTACTTGGCCCGGCTGAAGCCGGACGGCGTGCTGGTGATGCACCTGTCCAACCGCAATCTGGACCTGATCTCGCCGGCCATGGCGGTGGTGGCGGCGGCCGGCGGCCATGGCCTGCTGCAGCGCCACGCCGCGGCCTATGACAGTCCGGTCCTCTGGGAGTCAGCGGAAGACGTGATCATCGTCGCCCGGACGCCGGAGGCCCTGCTGCCCTATGAAAACGATGTGCGCTGGGATCCGATCGACGGCGGCCTGACCGCGCCGTGGACCGACGCCTACACCAACCTGCCCGGCGCGCTCTATGCCCGCATGAAGGAAATCTGGACCTGGCTGCCCTGATCGCGGAAGGGTCTGAGGTCTAGCGGGGCAGTTCGATCGTCGCGATCGCCTGGGCCGCCAGGCCCTCCTGGCGGCCGGTGAAGCCCATGCCCTCGGTCGTCGTGGCCTTCACGCTGACTTGGTCTTCAGCCACGCCCAGGATTTCGGCGACGCGGGCGCGCATGGCGTCGCGATGGGGCCTGATCTTCGGTCGCTCGCAGATGAGCGTGACATCCACATTGACGATCTGCCCGCCCCGCGCCCGGACGAGGTCGGCGGCATGGGCGAGGAACCGGTCGGAGGCGGCGCCGCGCCATTGCGGATCGCTGGGGGGAAAATGCTCGCCGATATCGCCGGCGCCCAGGGCCCCGAGCAGGGCGTCGGTCAGGGCGTGCAGCCCGGCGTCGGCGTCAGAGTGGCCGATCAGGGTCTGATCATGGTCGATCCGCACCCCACAGAGCCAGACAGCGTCCCCGGGACCCCACCGGTGGGCGTCGTAGCCCATTCCTGTGCGGACCTGCCGGGCGCCGCCGGCCAGTTGCTCGGCCATGAGGAAATCCTCCGGATAGGTCAGCTTGAAGAGCAGAGGGTCGCCTGGAACGAGGGCCACCTCACCGCCGGTGCTCGAGACGACCTGAGCGTCATCGGTAGGCTCTGTGGCGAAGTCCCAGGCCGCGTAGCCGCGCCTTAGGGCGCCCAGGGCGAAGGCCTGCGGCGTCTGGGCGCGCCAGAGGCCCTCTCGCGACGGGGTCCCCAGTCGTCCCTCGTCCTGACGCTTGAGGGTGTCGGCCAGGGGCAGGGCGAGGATTGCGCCCGCGCGCTCTTCCAGACCCGCCAGCAGTCGCGCCACATGGGCTCTGGTGAGGAACGGCCGCGCGGCGTCGTGAATCAGGACCCTGTGGTCGTCTGGGGCGTCACCGAGCCGGGCCAGCCCCGCCTGGACCGAGGCGGCGCGGGTGGCACCCCCCGGGACGAAGATGATCCCGGTCAGACCGCTCAGGGCCGACTCGGCCTCGGCGCGCATATCCTCGGCGACAACGACCAGCAGGGGCGACGCGCCAGCTGCGGCGAGGGTCTCAACAGACCATCTGGCCACCGCCCGGCCGCCCAGATGGCGCCACGCCTTGGGGACGCCCGCGCCGGCGCGAAGGCCGCTTCCCGCGGCGACCACTATGGCCGAAAAGCTCATGGCGTGTGTTTAGGCGCTCGGACGATGTTGTCCAGGCTTTACGGCGCCGCACAAATTGCCTAAAAAGCGGTCGGTAGGGGTGACTATAAAATGAGCAAACAGCTCAAGGTCGGTACGGTGAAGGTGGGCGGGCGCGTCTGGATTGCGCCTATGACCGGCGTGTCTGATCTGCCGTTCCGTCGTTTGGCCAGTCGTCTGGGGGCGTCCTATGTGGCGACCGAGATGGTGGCGTCGGATGAATTCGCCAGGGGTCGGCCTGACGTGGTCCGTCGCGCGGCGGTCGGCGAGGGCCTGCCCCTCATGGTCGTTCAGCTGGTGGGCAAGGATCCGGCCACCATGGCGCAGGGCGCGCGGCTGGCGGTTCAGGCCGGCGCCCAGATCATCGATCTCAACTTTGGCTGTCCGGCCCGCGAGGTGACCGGTGTCGCCTGTGGCTCGGCCCTGATGCGTGAACCCGACCTCGCCGAAGCCATCGTCGCGGCCGTGGTGGAGGCCGCCGAGGTTCCGGTGACCGCCAAGATGCGTCTCGGCTGGGATGAGGCCTCGCTCAATGCGCCGGACCTCGCCGTGCGGTTCCAGAGTCGCGGGGTCCAGGCGATCACAGTCCATGGCCGCACCCGCAGCCAGTTCTACCGTGGCGCCGCCGACTGGGCCGCCGTGGCGCCGGTCAAGGCCGCCGTGGATATCCCGGTGATCGTCAATGGCGACATCGTCGATGGCGCCACCGCCCAGGCGGCGCTGGATCAGTCCGGCGCCGATGGGGTGATGGTCGGCCGCGGCGTCTATGGTCGCCCCTGGATCGCCGCTGAGATCGAGGCGGCGCTCTCGGGTGAAGCTTTTGAAAGCCCTGACGTCGAGACCCGCCTGGCGATCGTGCAGGCGCACCTCGACGACAGTCTCGACTTCTATGGCGAACGCCTGGGCCTGCGGATCTTCCGCAAGCATCTGGCCGCCTACATCGACAACGCGCCCTGGCCCACGCAGGCCGAGGCCAGGCGAGCCGCCCGTGGGCGGATTTGCCGACTGGAGGATCCGTCCCAGGTGAAACTGGAGCTGATCGCGCTGTGGCGCGATCCCGAGACAAGGTTGGCCGCATGACCAGTCGGATCAGAACCACTCCCGCCGGCGTCGACCTGAACGCCCTCAAATCCGCGGCCTTCGACCTGAGCCCTGAACCCGCCCTGGTGATCGACGGCCAAGGCGCCTTGATCGCCGCCAACGAGGCGGCCGAGGCCTTGTTTGGCCAGGGGCTCGGACTGCTGGCGCGGGGACGGTTCCGCGCCGCCCTGCCGACGGACTCACCCCTGGTGGCGCTGCTCAACCGGGCCCTTGAAGAAGGTGGCGCGGTGCGTGAGCGGGGCCTGGAGATCAGCCTGTTCGGCCAGCCGACCTTTGAGGCCGACGGCGCGGCCGCACCCCTGGGGGACGGATCCGTCCTGCTGTCGCTGCAGGTGAAGGGCGGCGTCTTCTCCGAGTTCGGCGGGGATGCCGCAGGCCTGCGTTCGATCATGGGTCTGGGACGCATGCTCGCCCACGAGATCAAGAATCCCCTGGCCGGCATTCGAGGCGCGGCCCAGCTGCTGAAGGCCGGCGCCCGGGCCGACGACGTTCCCCTGGCCCAGCTGATCGTCGATGAGACCGACCGGGTGAAGCGCCTGGTGGATCGCATGGAGGTCTTCGCCGACGACGCCCCGCCGGCGAGGGATCCGGTCAATATCCACGAGGTTCTCGACCGAGTGCGGGCCTTGGCGGTCAACGGTGTGGCCGACGGCCTGCTGCTGCGCGAACAATATGACCCGTCCCTGCCGCCTACTCCTGGGGACGAGGATCAGCTGATTCAGGTCTTCCTGAATCTGGTGAAGAACGCCTCCGAAGCCGCCCACATGCGCGGGGACGGTCGCGGCGAAGTTCTGATCACCACGGCGTTCCGTCATGGGGTGCGGGTACGCTCGGCCAAGAATCGCCCGCTGCGTGGCGCCCCTCTGGAGATCCGCATCCAGGACAATGGCCCCGGCGTGCCGGCCCATCTGCGCGAGAGCCTGTTCCAGCCCTTCGTGACCACCAAGCCCATGGGGGCGGGCCTTGGCCTTGCCCTGGTGTCCAAGCTGGTGGCCGGCCATGGCGGGCTGATCGACTTCGAATCTGAGCCCGGTCGGACAGTGTTCCGGGTGTTGCTTCCCATTGTGACTGAAAAGGACGTTACGGCATGAGCGCCGCCGGAAAGAAGATCCTGATCGCCGACGATGACGCCTCCATCCGGCTCGTTCTGTCCCAGTCCTTCACCCGGCTCGGCTACCAGGTCCGGGCGACGGGCAACGCCTCCACCCTGCTGAAGTGGGTCTCCGAAGGGGAGGGGGACCTGGTCATCACCGATGTGATGATGCCCGACGAGAACGTGTTCGACGTGCTGCCGCGTATCCGCAAGGAGCGGCCCAAGCTGCCCGTGATCATCATGAGCGCGCAAAACACCCTGCTGACCGCCGTCAACGCCGCTGAGATCGGCGCCTTCGACTATGTACCCAAGCCCTTTGATCTCGATGACATGACCGCGCTGGCGAGGCGCGCCCTGGCCCGGCCGGCCGACCCGGAGGCCTCCCGGGCCCAGGCGCGGGCCATGCGCGATGAACGCCTGCCGCTGATCGGGCGGTCTGCGCCGATGCAGGAGGTCTATCGCACCATCGCCCGACTGGTGGGCGCCGACCTCACCGTGCTGCTCCTCGGGGAATCGGGCACGGGCAAGGAACTGGTCGCCCGCGCATTGCACGACATGGGCCGCCGCAAGGACGGCAAGTTCGTGGTCATCAATCTGGCCGCCACGCCCCGGGAGCGGGTTGAGGCCGAACTGTTCGGGCGCGCCGATGGCGACAGCGGCAAGCTGGTGGAGGCCGACGGGGGCACCCTGTTCCTGGATGAGATCGGCGACATGCCGCTGGACGCTCAGACCCGCCTGCTGCGCGTGATCGATGGCTCTGAGCCCGCCCTTAATCCAAAGACCGGGCGTCGCCCCAACGCCCGCCTGATCGCCGCCACCAACCGTGACCTGCGCGCCCTGATCGCTCAGGGCCTGTTCCGTGAGGATCTCTATTTCCGGCTGAACGTGGCGCCGATCCGGCTGCCGCCCCTGCGCGACCGGACCGAGGACATCCCCGATCTGGCGCGCTCCTTCCTGCTGCGGGCCAATCGGGAAGGCCTGCCGTCCAAGACCATCGATCAGGCCGCCCTGGAGCGTCTGAAGCTGCACGCCTGGCCTGGCAATGTCCGCGAACTGGAAAACCTGATCCGCCGCGTCTGCGCCCTCTACGCCGAAGAGCTGATCACGGCGCGCATCGTCGAGAAGGAGCTCGCCGACCAGCAGCCGAGCCAGCCCGGCCAGGAGGGACCGCTCACCCTCGCCCAGCTGGTGGAGCGCCACCTGGGGGGCTATTTCGCTGAGCAGCCGGATGGGGTGCCGCCAGTGGGGCTCTATGACCGCGTGCTCGAAGAGGTGGAACGGCCCCTGATCCAGCTGACCCTGGCCGCAACACGGGGCAACCAGGTGCGAGCCGCCGAAATCCTCGGCCTGAACCGTAACACTCTGCGCAAGAAGATTCAGGACCTCGGCGTGGACCTGACCCGCGGACGCCGGTGACGCCGGGCGATTTCGCAGCGGCGAACAACCTGACGTAATCTGGCAACATCTGTGTTGAGTTCCAGACACAGTTGAGCCTAGGCTGCGGCATCATGACGTCGCTGGTCGGGAGCCTGGAAACCGCAAGACCGTCCGCCAGACTCTGGCGTGCGATGCAGTCGAGATATGTGCTCGGCGGCGGCTATCTGCTGGCGGCCATCCTGACGGCCGTGGCCATCCTGCTGGCGGCCTCGCCGCCGGAGGCGGGTCCGCTGCGGCCGGCCTCCAACGCCATCCTGACGGTGCTCAGCCTCAATCTGGTGCTGATCCTGACCCTGGCGGCCCTGGTCGGGTTCCGCCTGCTGGCCCTACTGGACGCGCGCTCGGTGGACGCCGGCGCGCGACTGCATCTGCGCTTTGTGACCCTGTTCGCCCTGGCCGCCGTGGCCCCGGCCGTCGTTGTCGCCCTGTTCTATGGGGTGCTGGTCAACCGGGGCGTGGACAACTGGTTCAGTGAGCGGGTGCAGACCGTGGTGGAGAATTCCGCCACCGTGGCGCGGTCCTATGTGGAGGATCAAAAGCGATACATCGGCGAGCACGTCTCGCTGATGTCGGTGGACCTCAACCGGGCCGCCCCGGCCTTGGCCACCTCGCCGGTGACCTTCACCCACTTTCTGTCCTATCAGGCCTCCTACCACGCCTTCCCCGCCGCCTATCTGATCGATCGGGAGGGACGGGTCCTGGCCCGGTCCGAGGCGCCGGACGCGCCCCCCTTCGTGGTGCCGCCGGAATCGAGTTTCCAGGCCGCCGATGAGGGCGACATTTCGGTGCCGGCCTTCGACTCCTCCGATCTGATGCGCGCCCTCTACCGGCTGAACGACTATCCGGACGCCTATCTCTATGTGGCGCGGCCGGTGGAGTCGGGGATCATCACGCACCTGATCGAGGCGGAAGGGTCGCTGATCTCCTATCGTGAGGCCGCTCAGAGCCGCGCCCGGATCCAGACGGTTTTCGCGCTGAGCTATGTGGAAACCGCCCTTCTGGTGCTGGTGGGCGCCGTCTGGCTTGGCATGTCGGCCGCCAACGCCATTTCCGGCCCTGTCGCCCGCCTGGTCCAGGCCGCTGGGCGCGTCGCCAGTGGCGACCTCAGCGCCAGGGTAGATTCTCGCAATGACCCTGAGGAAATTGCCGTTCTTTCCCGTGCATTCAATAGCATGACCCACGATCTTCAGGCGCAGCAGGAGGCGTTGAGGCGCGCCAGCGACGAGGCCGAGGGACGACGGGAATTCATCGAGACAGTACTCTCGGAAGTCAGCGCAGGCGTGATCGGCCTCGATAGCCGCGGGCGGATTTCGGCCCTCAACCGGCAGGCCGCCCAGCTTCTTGAGCTGAGCGATGGCTCGGTCGACGGGCTGACCTTGGCCGAACTCGCCCCTGAGCTCAGCGCCGTGGCCGGGGAGGCGGCGGTGTCCGGAGAGGCGGAAGCCGAGGTGGACATTCAGCGGGCCAGGGAGAGCCACCGGCTGCGGGTGCGCGCCAGCCGGAGCGAGAGCGGGCTGGTCCTGACCTTCGACGACATCACGCGCCTCGTGGCTGCGCAGCGCAACGCCGCCTGGAAGGACGTGGCGCGGCGGATCGCGCATGAAATCAAGAACCCGCTGACACCGATCCAGCTGTCGGCCGAGCGCCTTCGCCGGAAGTTCCGCAAGGATGTGGCCGCCGCCGACCTGGAGACCTTCGACCGCTGCACCGACACCATTGTGCGTCAGGTGGGCGATATCGGCAGGATGGTGGACGAGTTCTCGGCTTTCGCCCGCATGCCGGCGCCCAGGTTCTCACCGCAGGATCTGGCGGAGTTGGTGCGGGCTCAGGTCTTTGCCCAGGGGGTCGCCAATCCGGGCCTGAAGATCGTGCTCGCCGAGCCCGCGCCGGAGGTGTCGGTCATGGCCGATGGCCGGATGCTGGCCCAGGCCCTGACGAACATCCTCAAGAACGCCGCCGAGGCCGTGCATGCCCGGATCGAGACCACGCCCCGCCCAGCCGGCCGCATCAATGTGCGGATGACGCTCGCCGAGGAGACGGTGACGATCGTGGTTGAGGACAATGGGGTCGGGCTCCCCGAGAAGGACCGCGACCGCCTGACCGAGCCCTATATCACCACCCGTGAAAAGGGCACCGGGCTGGGCCTGGCCATCGTCAAGCGGATCCTGGAGGACCATGGCGGCGAGTTGGTTCTGACGGACGCATCGCGGGGGCGCGGCGCCCGGGTGATCCTGAGCTTGCCGGTCGCCCATCGTCCGGTGGCCGCCGCCGCGGAGTCTGCATTGATGTTCGAAGGAGAAGCCCATGGCCGCTGACGTGCTGGTGGTGGACGACGAGGCCGACATCCGTGATCTGGTGGCCGGAATTCTGGCCGACGAGGGCTATGAGGTCCGCACCGCCTCGGACTCCGAGAGCGCGCTCGCCGCTGTGCGCGCCAGGCGACCTTCGCTGCTGATCCTCGACATCTGGATGCAGGGCGGCGGGATGGATGGCCTGGAGCTTCTGGATCTCCTGAAGTCCCTCGACCCCGACCTGCCGGTGGTGATGATCTCTGGCCACGGCAATATCGAGACGGCGGTCAGCGCCATCAAACGCGGCGCATACGACTTCCTGGAAAAGCCCTTCAAGTCCGACCGACTGTTGCTGGTGGTCGACCGCGCCCTGGAGGCGGCCAATCTGCGCCGGGAGAACCGCCGTCTGCGAACTCAGGCCATCATGCCTGAGGGCCTGATCGGCAAGTCCATGCCCGCCCAGCACCTGCGCCAGATGATCGCCAAGCTGGCCGCCGCCAACAGCCGGGTGCTGATCGCAGGCCCCCCGGGGTCGGGTAAGGAGACCGTCGCGCGGCTGATCCATTCGGCCAGCCCCAGGGCCAAGGGCGAGTTCGTGGCCATCAGCGCCGCAGGCATGACGCCTGAGCGCATGGATGTGGAGCTGTTCGGCGTTGAGGGTGAGGGCGGTCGCCCCGGCAAGATCGGCGTTTTTGAGCGGGCCCACGCCGGCACTCTCTATCTTGACGAGGTGGCCGACATGCCGCGGGAGACCCAGAGCCGGATCCTGCGCGTCCTGGTGGAGCAGCGCTTCCGCCGGGTGAACGGCGACGCCGATGTCCAGGTGGATGTCCGCGTCATCTCCTCGACCTCCCGGAACCTGCGCGAGGAAATCGCCGAAGGTCGGTTCCGCGAGGATCTGTTCCATCGCCTGAACGTAGTGCCCGTGGCGGTGCCCGGGGTCTCGGAGCGGCGGGAGGATATCCCTGAGCTGGTGGAGAACTTCATCGAGCGCATCTGCGAGGCCAGCGGCATGCCCCGACGGGTCCTGTCTGAAGACGCCATCGGCGCCCTGCAGGTCCGACCCTGGCCCGGCAATCTGCGCCAGCTGCGCAATGTCGTGGAGCGCATGCTGATCCTGAGCTCCGGCGACCCAAAGGAGCCGATCACCGCAGAGATGGTGCCGTCCGACGCACCGCCTGCCGACGGGGGCGGTCTGCTGGGCGCCGACAAGATCATCGCCCTGCCGCTGCGCGAGGCGCGCGAAACCTTCGAACGGGAGTATCTCAGCGCCCAGATGATGCGCTTCTCCGGCAACATCTCCCGGACCGCGGCCTTCATCGGCATGGAGCGCTCGGCCCTGCACCGTAAACTCAAGTCCCTGGGTCTGTCCGGGGCGCGCGCGCTTGAGGAGGGCGTCGAATAGCCATGGGGCGCATCGCCTATGTGAACGGCCGCTATCAGCGGCACGCCGACGCCGCCGTCCATATCGAGGACCGGGGCTACCAGTTGGCCGACGCGGTCTATGAGGTCTGGTCAGTATTTGGCGGCAAGCTCGCCGACGCCGAAGGCCACTTCGCCCGCCTGGCCCGCAGCCTTGGCGAGCTGCAGATCCCCGAGCCCATGTCGCGGGCGGCCCTGACCATCGTCCTGCGCGAGGTTCTGCGGCGAAATCAGGTTCGTGAAGGGCTGATCTATCTGCAGATCAGCCGTGGGGTTGCGCCCCGTGACCACGCCTTCCCGGAGGCCGACCTCAGTCCTTCAGTGGTCATCACCGCCAAGAGCCTGGACCGCGCCGCCTCGGAGGCCAAGGCGGCCAAGGGCATCACCGTCATCACCACCCCGGAGAACCGCTGGGGCCGCTGCGACATCAAGACGGTGGGCCTGCTGCCCAACGTCCTGGCTCGTCAAGCCGCCCGCGAGCGGGGGGCGGGGGAGGCCCTTTTCGTCGATGAGCTCGGCCTGATCACCGAAGGCGCCTCGGCCAATGCCTGGATCCTGGACCGCGACGGCGTGCTGCGCACCCGCGACACCCAGGCCAATATCCTGCGCGGCGTGACGCGCCGCACCCTGCTTGACGTGATCGCCGAGGCCGGCCTGAAGGTGGAGGAACGGCCCTTCACGCCCGAAGACATGGCCCAGGCCAAGGAAGCCTTCATCACCGGGGCGGGCTCGCTGGTGTTGCCGGTGATCGCCATCGACGGACAGCCGATCGGCGGCGGCGCGCCGGGTCCGGTGGCGAAGCGCCTGCGGAGCCTCTATATCGAGCGGGCGAAGCAGACCGCCGTCTGAGCGGCCGACCGTGATTGCACGGCGGCTCAAGGTTGGACTAGCTTGCCTTATGTGTGTGGGGGCGCGTGGCCCCTCAATCGGAGAAAAGGGCGAAAAGCCATGAGCGAAAAAAAGCAGAACCTGCAGGACACCTTCCTCAACAGCGTCCGCAAGGCCAAGACCCCCCTGACCATCTTCCTCGTCAACGGCGTCAAGCTGCAGGGCGTGGTCAGCTGGTTCGATAATTTCTGCGTGCTCCTGCGCCGCGATGGCCAGTCTCAGCTGGTCTACAAGCACGCCATCTCCACCATAATGCCGGCCCAGCCCGTTCAGCTGTACGAGCCGGCGGAAGACGAGACCGATTGAGTTCCCCATCCATCGACCATGAGACGCCCGTCCAGGGCGCGCTCATCATCCATCCCGAACGCGAGGGCCGCGGCGGCGCCCGGTCCTCCCAGGCGCGCCTGGAAGAGGCCGAGGGTCTCGCCCTGGCTCTTGATCTCGAAATCCGCCGGGGCATGGTCGCCCCGGTGCGCAAGCGCATGCCCGCCACTCTGTTCGGCAAGGGCAAGGTGGCCGAGATCGGCGAGCTCTGCGAGGAGCTCGAGATCGATGTGGCCGTCGTCGACGACGCCCTGACGCCGGTCCAGCAGCGCAATCTGGAAAAGGCCTGGAAGGTGAAGGTCATCGACCGCACCGGCCTGATCCTGGAGATCTTCGCCAGGCGGGCCCGCACCCGTGAGGGGCGGCTTCAGGTGGAGCTGGCCAGGCTGTCCTATGAACGCTCGCGCCTGGTCCGGACCTGGACCCACCTGGAACGCCAGCGCGGCGGCTTCGGGGTCATGGGCGGGCCTGGGGAAACTCAGATCGAGACCGACCGTCGCCTGCTGGCCGAGAAGATCGGCCGCCTGAAGAAGGAGCTGGTGGAGGTTCGCCGCACCCGCACCCTCCAGCGCTCGGCCCGCAAGCGCCGGCCCTATCCGGTCGTCGCCCTGGTCGGCTACACCAATGCGGGCAAGTCCACCCTTTTCAACCGCCTGACCGATTCCAGGGTCATGGCCGAGGACATGCTGTTCGCCACCCTCGATCCGACCCTGCGGATGCTGAACCTCCCGGACGGCCGCCCGGCCATCCTGTCGGACACGGTGGGCTTCATCTCAGACCTGCCGCACGAGCTGGTGGAGGCCTTCCGGGCCACCCTGGAAGAGGTCAAGGAAGCCGACGTCATCCTGCACGTCCGGGATATCGCCAGCCCGGAAAGCGCGGCTGAGGCCGCCGATGTCCGTGAGGTGCTGGAACGTCTGGGCGTCGACATGGACGAGCGCCGCGTCCTTGAGGTCTGGAACAAGATCGACCTGACCGACGCTGAAGACCGGCCGATGATCGAGGGCGATGCGCGGCGCGCCCATCCGCCGGCCTTGTTGGTGTCGGCGGTGACGGGGGAGGGGGTCACCCCCTTGCTGCTCGCCGTGGCCGACCTGGTGGACGAGTCGCCCGCGGTGGAGGCCCATCTGCCGGCCGGGGAGGGGGCGGCGATCGCCTGGCTCTATCAGAATGGCCGCGTGATTGATCGCCAGACCGATGATGACGGCGCCGTTCGCATGGCCGTGCGCCTGACGCCCAAGGCCCTGGGACAGTTCGAGCAGTTGTTCCCGCGGATCGACCTGGGCGCCGTCTCACCGGCCGCAGACGACCTCTAGCTGCGCTCGGCGGCCTTGGCCACGTCCCAAAGGGCGTCCATCTCGGCGAGGTCGGACTCCTCAGGGGTTCGGCCCCGTTCGGCCAGGGCGGCTTCGATGAACTGGAAACGACGGGCGAACTTGGCGTTGGTGGCCCGCAGGGCGTCTTCGGGCTCGATGTCGAGCTTGCGGGCCAGATTGGCCATGACGAACAGGACGTCGCCGATCTCCCCGCGCAGGGCGTCTCTGTCGCCCGTGGCGATCTCGGCCTCCATCTCGCCGATCTCCTCGCGCAGCTTTTCCAGCACGAAGGATACTTCGGGCCAATCAAAGCCCACCCGGGCGGCGCGCTTGGTCAGCTTCACGGCCCGGGTCATGGCTGGAAGGCCGGCGGGCACGTCGTCCAGCAGGCTGCGGTCGCGGCCCTTGCCAGCCCGCTCCTGCGCCTTCATCGCCTCCCAGGCGGCGGTCTGCGCCTCGCCGGTGGCATAGGTCTCATCGCCAAAGACGTGGGGATGGCGGCGGATCATCTTGTCATTGATGGCGCGGGCCACGTCCTCGAAGGCGAAGGCGCCCTGCTCCTGCGCGATCCGGGCGTGGAAGACGACCTGGAGCAGGAGGTCGCCCAGCTCTTCCTTCAGGTCGCCAAGGTCGTTGCGCTCAATGGCGTCGGCCACCTCGTAGGCCTCCTCCACCGTATAGGGGGCGATGGTGGCGAAGCTCTGCTCAAGGTCCCAGGGGCAGCCGTCCTCCGGGTCGCGCAGCCGCGCCATGATGGCCAGCAGACGCTCCAGGGGCGGCAGGTCACTGGGCGGGGCGGATGACGGCATGAATCTCCTCGGACGTCTGGGGCTCGGCGCCGAACTCGGGCGCGGCTTCGGCCAGGTCACGGGCCTCCAGGGCGCTCCGGATCTCGGCGTGCCGCTCCGCATTCAGGGGGTAGTTCATGATGATCCAGCCGGCCAGCAGCGACAGGACCGCTGGCGCGGCCAGGAACATGACCTGCAGACCGACCAGGCCCGAGGTGGAGTCCGCCGCCCGGGGGTCGAAGCCCACCAGGTCGAGGCCCACATAGGTGATGCCGATGGCGGCGGCCGACCCGATCTTCACCGTTCCGCTCAGCAGCGCGTAGAGCAGTCCTGTGCGATCGGCGCCGGACTCCAACCGCTCCTCATCGCCCACATCGGCCATCATCGCCCGCAGAAGGAAGGGGCCGGCCGAGAAGGGCAGGCCAATCAGGAACATCAGGCCTGCGGCGATCAGCCAGGCGCCCGGAGGGATGACCAGGGCGCCGGCGGTGACGATGGCGTAGAAGACGGTCGAGACCGCCAGGGCGCGGTGCTTGCCCATCTTGTAGGACAGGCGGGTCCAGATGGGGCCGCCCACCAGGCCGCCGATGAAATAGACCAGCAGCAGGCCGCCGGCCTCGGCCTTGTCGAAGGCCTTGATCCGCTCGAAATAGAAGAAGAATAGCGCCCCGGTGATGGCCGGCCCGGTGCCGATGGCGAGGTCGGCGGCCAGCAGGCGTCGCACGCTGTTGCGCTTGAAGAGGCCCAGATACTCCCGCAGCCCCGACCTTTGCTGCGGCCGCACGATGAAGGGTTCAGGCACCTTCCACAGCGCCAGCAAACCTGTGAGCGGCAGGAGCAGGATGATGAACCATCCCATGGCCTCCACGCCCATGGCGTGACCGGGCACGCCCAGCAGGCCGAGCAGCGGGGGCAGGGTGAGGACCAGGATCATCCCCACCACATTGCCGCCCTGCCACCAGGAATAGATCCGCGATCGCTCGTCATAGCCCGGCGACAGCACCGAGCCCCACGACAGGTGAGCCAGGGTGGCGATGGAAAAGCCGCCGTAGATGACAAGCAGCCAGAGCCAGAGATAGCCGACACCGACTCCTGGCCGCGCCATGAACAGCATATAGGCCGCCAGCATCAGGATCGGGATGCCGATGCCGAACCACAGGCGGAAGCGTCCGAACCGGGTCCGGGTCTTGTCCATGACCCCGCCGATGAACGGATCGAAGGCGATATCGAGTAGCCGCACGCCCATGAAGGCCGCGCCGACGGCCGAC
>JAHUZY010000060.1 GCA_019264505.1 Phenylobacterium sp.
GCGGAACTTCTGCAGCACCTCGCGGGAGTGGATCTTCTTCGAGGCCTTGCGGTCGGGGTTTTCCACCCGCTGCATCTGGGCTTCCGGCGAGACCTGGAGTTCGACGAAACTGACCTCGCCGCCATGGGCCTCCACGGCGGCCTTGGTCTCCTCGATGAAGCTGTCCGGCACGGTGCGTTCCGGCGCGAAGGTGAAGATCAGCGGCCGGTCCTGGCGGGCGGCCTCTTCGAACATGGACAGCCAATAGAGGCTGCGCAGGCGCACGAAGGGTTCGCTGCCGAACGGAAAGACCGAGGTCACCGCGTCCAGCGCCAGGTGATTGTGGAACAGGGGATAGTTGGTCAGGGCGGCCAAGGCCTTGGCCACCGTCAGCTTCCCGCAGGCCGCCGGCCCATAGAGAAAGATCAGCTTCATGACGCCCTCCAGTCTGGTGCGCTTGAACCTAGCCTCCCACCCCACCACCGTCGCCCTCGGACTTGATCCGAGGGCCCATGCACACGGCCATAGAAAGGTGTCCATGGATGGCCCGGTCAAGCGGACCCCTGACGGGTTGAGAGTCCCACGAAAAACGGCCCGGGCCTTTGCAGGTCCGGGCCGTCCTTCAGATCAGCGCAAACGGCTTAGAAGCGGTAGGTGGCCGCCATCCGCACCGAGTGGATGTTGAACTCGTCGCTGGTGCGATTGAAGTCCGTGCCGGCGCCGTTCACCGAGGTGAAGGGACCGCCAGCCGGGCCGCCCGAGGCGCGGATGGTGTAACCATCGTCATCCAGGCGGGTGTAGAGATATTCCAGGCCCAGGCTCACATTCTCGGTGAACTTGTGCTCGACGCCGCCGCCCAGCTGCCAGCCGTCGGTCTTGTTGTCGTCCTCCGACACCTCGGTGAAGGTGTTGGCGGTGTTGGTGGTGGAGAAGCTGCGGTCCAGGTCGGCCCAGGCGTAGCCGCCGGTGACATAGGGCAGGGTGTTCCCCACCGCATAGCCGACCCGGGCGCGGGCGGCGAGCAGGCCGTTCAGGTCACGGCGCATGGTGTAGGCCGCGGGCGTGCCGGAAAACGCCGTGACGCTGTCCTTCACGTCGGAGCGCACGGCTTCGCCCAGCACGCCGGCGACGATATTGCCGAACTGCCAGTCATAGCCCATGCGGACGCCGAATTCCGGGCCGCCCTCATCGCCGCCGCAGCCGCCGGCGCGGGTGGAATTGAAGGTCTGGCCGTCGCAGAAGCCGGCGGCGAAGGCGTCGGCGCCGGCCCCGGTGCGCACGGTGTCGCCATAGGTCCCGTCGAGATTGGTGTCGAAGACGATGGATTCATCGCCATCATTCTCGGCCTGCCAGCCATAGCCGGCGACGCCGCCGATATAGGGGCCGGTCCAGTCGCCTGCGGTCTGGGCCTGGGCGGCGGACGCGGCCGTCAGGGCGCCAATGGCGGCGGCGGCGCAAAGCATGGTCTTCATACTGTAATCCTCGTCGTACTGCGTGAAGCCCCCTCAGGCCTCGGACCGCAGACAACGCGCCGGCGCGCGCGCCGATGCCGCAGGGGCACCCTTTCCCTGCGGCCAAGCTTCACTCGGCCCCCGACTGTGGCCGATAGGAGACAGAGGCTAGAGGCGGGTGGGCAGCACCACGCGCATGTCTTCATAGCCCTTCACGAAAATCGAATAGCTGCGCTTGGGCTCGGCCAGGACCTGGATGTCGGGGAAGCGTTTCATGATCTCCTCCCAGATGATGGTCAGCTGCAGCTCGGCCAGGCGGTTGCCCACGCAGCGGTGGATGCCGAAGCCGAAGGACATGTGCTGGCGGGGTCTTGGCCGGTCGATGATGTAGGCGTCGGGGTTTTCGATCACCGTGGCGTCCCGGTTGCCCGAGACGTACCACATGACCACCTTGTCCCCTTCCTTGATGGTCTTGCCGCCCATCTCGAAGTCCTGGGTCGCCGTGCGCGCCATATGGGCCAGTGGCGTCTGCCAGCGGATGGTCTCCGAGACCATGGACGGGATCAGGTCGGGGTTCGCCCGCAGCTTGGCGTACTGATCGGGGTTCTGGTTCAGGGCCAGGACCGAGCCGGAGATGGTGTTCCGGGTGGTGTCATAGCCGCCGATGATCAGCAGCGCGACATTGGCGTGGAAGTCGGCCATCGACATGTGCCGGGTCTCCTCCCCATGGGCCAGCATGGAGATGAGGTCGCCGGTGGGCTCGGCATTGACCCGTTCGTTCCACAGGCCGGTGAAGTAGGAAAAGCACTCCCCCATAACCTTGCGCAGCTCGGCGATGTCGGCCACCGGCCCATGACCCGGCGGCGAGGTCATGGTGTCGGACCAGAAGGTCAGCTTGCGCCGCTCCTCGAACGGGAAGTTGAACAGGGTCGCCAAGGTCATGGTGGTGAGCTCTTTCGAGACCAGGTCCACCCAGTCGAATTCCTCCCCCACCGGCAGGCTGTCGAGGATGAAGCCCGCCCGCTCGCGGATCAGCGGGGCCATGACCGACAGCGCCATGGGCGACAGGGCCGGGCTGACGGTCTTGCGCTGCACGTCGTGCCGCGGCGGGTCCATGGCGATGAAGTTGGCCCCCGAGGGCGCATTGGGGTCGCGGAACCCCTGGGCGGCCTTGGGCGTGAGCGTGATGCCCTTGGCCGAGGAAAATACCTGGTGGTTGGAGTCCACCGCCAGGATGTCGTTGTAGCGGGTGATCGACCAGTAGGCGCCGTAGTTGCTGTCGGGGGTGTAGTGGATCGGCGACTCCGCCCTCAGCCGCGCAAAGACCGGCCACATGGCGTCGTCGCGGAACAGCGAGGCCCGCGCCGGATGCAGCTCTTCGATGGGGGTTTCATAGGCGGCCTTGCGCGCCGCCTCCCGCTTGTCGCGCAGCACGTCCACATATCCGTCGGCCATGACCGGTCTCCTACCCTTGGCGGGCGGCAGGCTCTTTGCGGCCCCGCGCCCAAAACATCAGACCCCCATGGAGCCGAACCAAACACGGTTCACCAAGGGGAATGTGGTGGCGTGGGCCAGGCGCGCCTCAGGCCGCGGCCGCCGAGGGGCTCGAATTCGGTGATCGTTTCGAAGGCGCGTGTCGAAATCCAGGGCGCCATCCGCACATGGAGGTGAGCTCATGACGGCTCAGCTGCGCGACCCCTTCCCGAATTCACACCCAGGACTAGGATCAAGACCATGCACTACATGCTGCTGTTCAACGAGACGGCCCAGGAACAGGCCAAACGCAACGACCCGGAGGAGGCTCAGGCCTATTGGGGCGCCTGGACCGCCTATATGAGCGCGATCGCCCAGAGCGGCGCCATGGTCAGCGGCAACGGGCTGCAGCCGCCTGAGGTCAGCACCACCCTCCGCGTGGAAAACGGCAAGCGCCACGTGGTCGACGGGCCGTTCGCCGACACCAAGGAGATGCTCGGCGGCTATGTGATCGTCGATGTGGCCGATCTCGACGGGGCCCTGGACTGGGCGGCCCGGGCGCCTTGCGTCAGCGCCGGGTCGGTGGAGATCCGGCCGGTCCTTCC
>JAHUZY010000312.1 GCA_019264505.1 Phenylobacterium sp.
GTCATGTGTCAGACGTCAGGCGAAGACGCCCGGGCGTCAGGCGCCCAGACGCTCCTGAATGAACTTCACGGCGTCGCCGACCGTCTGAATGTGCTCGGCGGCGTCGTCCGGAATCTCGATATCGAATTCTTCTTCGAAGGCCATGACCAGCTCGACGTTGTCGAGGCTGTCGGCGCCCAGGTCGTCAATGAAGCTGGCCTTTTCAGTGACCTTCTCGGGATCGGCGTCGAGGTGCTCGATGACGATCTTGCGCACGCGTTCCAGAATGTCGGACATT
The DNA here is from genome assembly GCA_019264505.1 of Phenylobacterium sp. Classification (GTDB taxonomy): domain Bacteria; phylum Pseudomonadota; class Alphaproteobacteria; order Caulobacterales; family Caulobacteraceae; genus Phenylobacterium. The sequence goes on from JAHUZY010000312.1 coordinate 278, forward strand.
CGCTTTTAGTCCCTCTAAATTCAACTGATGCATCCGCGACGGAGGACGCCTTGTCAACCTTCGGCGGTGTTGGGTTTGAGACCTCACAGGTGGTCCCAGGCAGTCTTGGCCAGCTTAATCGGCGAGCGCCGTAGCATGTTCCTTTCAGCGAGGCCAGCGGCCAACAGGCCACCTCAGATCATCGCCATGCCGCCGTTCACGTGCAGCGTCTGGCCGGTGACATAGGCCGCCTCGGCGCTGGCGAGATAGACGCAGGCGGCGGCGATCTCGTCCCCGGTTCCGAGCCGCCCCGTCGGGATTGTCGAGAGAATCTGCGCCTTCTGGCCCTCATTCAGGGCGTCGGTCATCGGGCTTTCGATGAAGCCCGGCGCGATGCAGTTGACGGTGATTCCCCGGCTGCCGACCTCCTGGGCGAGCGCCTTGGAGAAGCCGATCATCCCGGCCTTGGAGGCCGCGTAGTTGGTCTGACCAGGATTGCCCATGACCCCCACCACAGACGTGATGCCGATGATTCGTCCGTAGCGGCGCTTCATCATCCCCTTCATCGCCGCGCGGCTGAGGCGGAAATAGGATTCCAGGTTCACGCGGATCACCGCGTCCCAGTCCTCGTCCTTCATCCGCATCAGAAGCCCGTCGCGGGTGATGCCGGCGTTGGCCACCAGAATATCCAGCGGCGCGCCGGCGGCGGTCTCCGCGGCCGCCACCAGCCCATCCACGGACTCGGCGTCGGAAAGGTTGGCTGAGGCGACGCTGACGCGGGTCTTGAGATCAGCCGCCATCTCATCAAGCACCGCCTGACGGGTGCCCGACAGGACCACATGAGCGCCCTGGGCGTGCAACGCCCTGGCGAGCGACGCCCCGATGCCGCCGGTGGCGCCGGTGACCAGGGCGGTCTTTCCCGAAAGATCGAACATTTCTGCGCCTCCAGCGGCGGTTGAAACTCAGAGGGACTTGGCGAAGGCTTCCAGGTCGGCCGGGGTGTTCAGTGGCGTCGCCTCAGCGTCCGGGGCGATGCGTTTGGCCATGCCCGAAAGGACCTTGCCGGCCCCGGCCTCGGCGAACCGGGTCACCCCGCCGGTCTCCACCAGCCAGGTGACGCTCTCGCGCCAGCGGACGCGGCCGGTGACCTGCTCGACCAGCAGCCGGCGGATCTCTTCGGGGTCATGCACCGGACGGGCCGTCACGTTGGCCACCAGGGGCGCCCGGGGCGAAATGATGGTCGCCGCAGCCAGGGCTTCGGCCATCTCGTCGGCGGCCGGCTGCATCAGCGGGCAATGGAAGGGCGCCGAGACGTTCAGGGGGATGGCGCGGGCGCCCAACTCCTTGGCCTTTTCGATCGCCCGGTCCACGGCGGCCTTGGCGCCGGAGATCACCACATTGCCCTGGTTATTGTCGTTGGCCACGACGCAGACGCCAACCTCGGCGCCGGCCGCAGCGGCGGCCTCGGCCAGGGCGACGTCGGTCTTGGGGCCGATCAGGGAGGCCATGGCCCCCTCGCCCACGGGCACAGCCCGCTGCATGGCCTGGCCCCGCAGCTTCAGCAGGCGGGCGGTGTCCGCCAGGCTGATGGCGCCGGCCGCAGCCAGGGCGGAGTACTCTCCAAGACTATGCCCCGCCACGAAGGCGGCGCGATCCACGCCGACGCCGAACTCCTTCTCCAGAACGCGGCTGACCGCGAGACTGACGGCCATCAGCGCCGGTTGGGCGTTCTCGGTCAGGGTGAGATCGGTCTCCGGCCCGTCGCACATCAGGGCGAACAGCTTCTGCCCGAGCGCGTCGTCGACCTCCTGGAACACTTCACGGGCGGCCGAGAAGGTCTCGGCCAGGTCGACGCCCATGCCGACGGTCTGGCTGCCCTGGCCGGGAAAGATGAAGGCGAGGCTCATGGCTTGCGCTCCCTGGCTGGCGGCGTCCGGGCCCCGGCGCGCGCTCTGTCGATTCCGAGCCGCGAGGGTTAGGGGATTAGGCCCGGGGCGGCAAGCGCGGGCGCCGCCCCGCCAGGCCGGGCGGGGTGACGCGGGCCGCACGATGAGTCAGACTTTGCGAGGTGGGGGCCGCCCCGCCGAGTTGGAGCCTGCCGTGACCGACCGCCATCTGATCTACTTCGCCGACCCCATGTGCTCCTGGTGCTACGGCTTCTGGCCGGTGATCAGCGCGGTGCGCGCCGCCTTCGGCGACATCCTGCCGGTCCGGCTGGTGATGGGCGGCCTGCGGCCAGGAACCACCGAGGCCATGACCGAAGAGGCCAAGACCAAGCTGCGGGGGCATTGGGCCGAGGTGGCCACGGCGTCGGGGCAGGATTTCAGCGAGACGGCCATGGCCGGCGAGGGCTTTGTCTACGACACCGACCCGGCGGCCCGGGCTGTCGTGGTGATCCGGCGCGAACGGCCAGACCTGGCCCTCGACTATCTGGGCGCCCTGCAGCGGGCCTTCTATGGCGAGGGCCGCGACATCACCCAGGAAGACGTGCTGTGCGACGTTCTCGGGGAGGTCGTCCCGGGCGCTGACCTGGAAGCCTTCCGCGTCAACTGGCGCAGCGAAGACGCCGAGAACGAGACCTGGGCCGACTACGCCATCTCGCAGAAATCAGGGGTCACCGGCTTTCCGACCCTGGTGGGGGGACCTGACGACACTGGCCGCTATGGAATCGTGACCCGCGGCTTCTCGCCGGCCGAGCAGGTCCTGCCCGTGCTGGTGGACTGGATCGGCCGCCCCGTTCATTGAGGCGGAGACGAAGCTGGCGTCTATCCCTCGACGGCTGGGCCGCAGTGGAGATAGCCGCGTTCCACCATGCGCCGCATGGCTTCGTACACCTCGGTCAGCTCTTCGAAGGTGGCCCGTAACTGGCCCAGCCGGCTGGTCTGCTCCGGGGTCAGCAGGTGCGAGCGGCCCGCCAGGGCCAGGCCCTCGCCGACCCAGGCCGCGCGGGCATGGGCGGCCGCAAGGGCCAGCCGCTGAAACTTCGCCACGTCGACGGGGCCAAGCATCTGGGCCACCACCTCACGATTGGAGGCGAAGGCGGTATAGTCGATCTGTTCCAGCAGGCCGCGCAAACGACGGTGAGCGGCTGGATCGCTCTCATCCTGGGGCTCGAAATGGTCCGAGCCTGCTCGGCGATAGGACGAACTTCTGACGGAAGACATCTCTTCCTCCTTGGCGGAGCAATGGGACTCCGAACCCAAACCCTACAGGCATTGGATTAATAGAGGTTTTCCGTCCGATCGGCTGCGCTCTGGCGCCAGATCAGAGACGGGCTCATCTCCTGCGCCCGCCGGGCCGACCCGGCCGACGCCTGCTGAGCTTGCCCTGCCGGCGGTTTTCGCGTACTAGCCCGCCTCTTCACGGAAGGCGGTCTCTAGCCGGAACGCGAACAGGTCGGGGTACGCTCGACCGCCGCGCCAGAGATCCATCGTGGCCGACGGACTTCCGCCGCCGCCCACGCCGCCTCCCACAACGGAAGAGGAAAAATGGCGCTCTACGAACACGTGGTCATTTCGCGGCAGGATATCTCGCCGCAACAGGCCGAAGCCCTCAATGATCAGCTCAAGTCGATGATCGAGGAAAGCGGCGGCGCCGTGGCCAAGATCGAGTACTGGGGCCTCCGCAACCTCACCTATCGCATCAAGAAGAACCGCAAGGGTCACTACTCCCTGCTGTCGATCGATGCGAAGCCCGAGGCCGTCAAGGAGATGGAGCGCCAGCTCTCCCTCAATGAAGACGTCCTGCGCTACATGACCGTCCGCGTCGAAGAGCTCGACCTCGAGCTTTCGCCGGTCCTGGCCCGCCGCGACCGCGAGCGCGAGCCGCGCCGTGAAGACGGCCCGCGTCGTGACGGCGAAGGCCGCCGCGACGAGCCGCGCCGCGACGACGCTTAAGGGGAGGATCTGGAACCATGACTGACACCAACGACACCGCCGGCGCCCCGGCCGCCGCCGCCTCGCCCCGCCGTCCCTTCTTCCGTCGCCGCAAGGTTTGCCCGTTCTCGGGCGCCGGCGCGCCGAAGATCGACTACAAGGACGTGAAGCTGCTGCAGCGTTACGTCTCCGAGCGCGGCAAGATCGTGCCGTCGCGCATCACGGCCGTCTCGGCCAAGAAGCAGCGTGAACTGGCCCGCGCCATCAAGCGCGCCCGCTTCCTCGCCCTTCTTCCCTACGTCGTGAAGTAAGGGACCAGGATCATGAAGGTCATTCTGCTCGAACGCGTCGAAGGCCGTGGCGGCCTCGGCGAAATCGTCACCGTCAAGGACGGCTACGCCCGTAACTTCCTGCTGCCGCGCCGCAAGGCCCTTCGCGCCACCACGGCGAACATGAAGGTCTTCGAAGCGCAGCGCGCCACCATCGAAGCCCGCAACGCCGAGGCTCGCGCCGACGCCGCCAAGACCGGCGAAGGTCTCGATGGAACCACCTACGTCCTGATCCGTCAGGCTGGCGAAAGCGGTCAGCTCTACGGTTCGGTGTCCGGCCGCGATGTGGCTGACGTCGTGAACGCCGCAGGCGGCAAGGTCGAGCGCGCGATGGTCGTGCTGGACAAGCCGATCAAGACCCTGGGCATGCATGCGGTGAAGGTTCGCCTGCACGCCGAGGTGATCGTGACGGTCAACCTGAACATTGCTCGCAGCCAGGACGAAGCTGATCGTCAGGCCCGCGGCGAGAACATCATCACCTCGCAGTTCGAGGAAGACCGCGCGGCCGCCGAAGAGGCCGCCGCCGATCTCCTGGAAGGCGGCGCCGGCTCGATCGAAGGCGACTACGTCGAGTCCTGATCCGCGCCTTACTGGCGATGAACATCAGCGGTCCGGAG
>JAHUZY010000136.1 GCA_019264505.1 Phenylobacterium sp.
ACTACGACGCGGCCCCCCGGGGCGGCCCCAACCTCGGGGGAGGGGGGGGGAGGATGGGGCCGGTATCGATCACCAGTCCTTGCTGATCGTCATGAAGACGCGGCGTTCGGCGGCCAGGCCGCTGGTCTGACGCTGGGCGTCGTCCAGCAGGTTCTGTCCGCTGACCGCCAGGGTCATGCCGTAGGGCAGTTCCCGGGCGACACGACCGGCGAAGGTCATGTGGCCGTCGACGGTCTGCAGTGCGGAGTTGTAGTAGAGGGCCTTGTCGCCTTCGTACCGGGCGAAGGTGTCGACCGACCACTGCTCGTTGGACCAGCCGATGTTGAGGTTGGCCCGGTGCTCCGGCGTGGTGGCGGCGAAGGCGGCGTAGCGGGTGGCGGCGTTGTAGCCGGCGTCAATGGACTCCTCGACGTCGGTGAAGACGTAGTTGGCGCTCCAGTGGAAGCCATCGGCGTAGCGGCCTTCGGCGGTCAGCTCGACCCCCTTCAGCTCGGATTCACCGATATTGACGAAGGTGTAGACCGGCAGGCTGACCGGGGTGGCCGGCAGGTCGGCCTGCACCGCATTGGGTTGGCCCTTCAGATCCTCGCTCTTCTGGGCGAAGAGCCGGACCCCGACCTTGCCGCCGAACTGGGGCATGTCGCGGTCATAGGCCAGGCCGAAATTGGTCACCACGGTGGGCTCAAGGGTAGGATTGCCGCCGAAGGCGCCGCGGAAGGTCGGCGTCACCGCCACCAGCTGCAGGCCGCCCAGGTCCACCAGGGTGGGCAGTTGCACGCCCCGGGCGTAGGTCGCCCGGAAGGTGTCGGCCGGGGTCGCGCTCCAGACCGCGCCGAGATTGTAGGTGGTCTCCTCCAGGCTGCGATCCCAGAGGGTGTTGCCAAGCGGCGGCAGGCCGGCGGGGAAGACCCCTTCGCGCTTGAGCTCCAGGGAGTCGTAGCGCGCGGCCGCGGTTACGGCGAGCGCGTCGCTGACCTGCCAGTTCCACATGCCCGAGACCGAGGCGACATCGTAGCTGATCGTTGCGCCGCGAACCGGGGCGGTCGGCATCTCGTTGTTCCGCTGCTCCACGCCCACCCGGAAGGTGTGCTGGGCCCCGACCTTGAACAGGTTCTGCAGGCTGAACACGCGGATGGTGTTCTCATAGAGGGTCGGAACGGCCGCGATCTCGGTCTTGACCGACAGATCGTTCTGATAGGCCGAGGCCTGGATCAGACCGAACTTGGAATCCCAGGCCAGGGTGCCCTTGATCGACTGGGCCAGATACTTGGCCGGGACATAGGCATAGGTGGAGATGATGTCGGTCTGCTGGGTGTTGGCGTAGCCGCCTTCGACCCGCAGCTCGACGGTGTCCGCCAATTGGGCGATGGCGTCGACATTGGCCGTCACGCGCTCGGCGTCACGGAACAGGCGGTCAGCCGAGCCGGTGTTGTTGTCCCACTCGTCCTGCTGCGAGCCGCCGGCGGTGATCCGGGCGGAGAAACGCTCGCCAATCTTGACGGTGTGGCCGAGGGCCAGTTCCCCATAGCCGCCGTTTCCGGCCCGGGCCGTGGCGAAGCCTTCGTCGTCGAATTTCGGGTTGTAGGTGATGATGTTCACCACACCGGCCACGGCGTTGAAGCCGAACAGGGCCGAGTTCGGACCCTTGACCACCTCGATCTGGCGAATTTCTTCCAGGCGCACCGGCAGGGTCGACCAGGCGGTGTAGCCATAGTGGTCGAGATAGGCCTGGCGACCATTGACCAGCACCAGCAGGCGAGCCGAGCGGGCCTGATTGTAACCGCGCACGCCGACGTCAGCGTGGCCGGCGCTCCAGGCCTGGATGTCCACGCCGGCGACACGGGACAGGATGGTCGGCAGGTCGGTGGCGCCCGAGCGACGGATCGCCTCGGCGGAGATGATGTCCATATCGACCGGCGCCTGGCTGGCGCGCTGCGGCGAGCCGGTGGCGCTGGTGGTCACCGGCTCGTTGAACAGCTGCTCAAGGGACCCGTAGTCGATGGATTGCGCACTGGCCGGCAGGGCGGCGGCGAGCGCGAGGCCGGCGGCGGCGCCGGCGAACAGGAAAGACTTATTCATTGTGATGGCTCCTGGCGTCGCGCCGGCTCAGACTTCTTTGATCATCATGCGGAAGGCGGCCTTGAAGGCGGCGCCCACGGCCGAGGCCGTCGCACGATTGACGATGATTTCGACCTTGGGCTCGGTCGCCACGGCCATGACGCAGGCGCCCGATGTGGCGCAGGCGGCGTCAGACGAGATGGTGATGATCTTCTTGCCCTTGGCGGCCGCACCCACCGCGGCGTAGTTCACGCCCTTGGTGACGAACAGGACCTGGGCGTTGGATCCGGCGACCGCGCCAGCCTCCACCGCCGTACCGACGAGCTTTACCGAACCGGCGTTGTAGCCGGCGCCGATGGCGGCCATGACGGCGTTCTTCTCGGCCACCGAGGCCGGCTTGGACGGGTCGAAAACAACGCCCATGCGGGTCGTTCCCGTCGGGCCGCCTTCCAGGAAGGTCAGGGCGCGACCTGCGACCTGCAGGTTCTTGGTGGCGTCAGCGTGGGCCACGGCCGGCAGGGCCAGCGCGGCGGCGCACAAAACAGCAAACGCTGGCTTGGCGTAGCGTGTGAACATGAATGATCCCCTCGCCCGGCTTCTGCGGGCCTGAATGGCCGGATAACGGCGTTTGAGAGGCAAACAGAACCTTAACCGCCGCGCCTGGGGTAGGAGCGAAGGCGCATTTCAGGGCTCAGAAATACTGATCTGGCTCCCTTCAAATAAGTTATCAACGCGGTATGACGAGATTTTTTAGCGCTTCGCCCTTTATAATTTCTCGTAATCGGCGGCTCGCCCGTCAATATTTAGACGTTCCGCGCATGACGTCGAAATCTATATTGAGCTCCACACGCAGTCTATCAACGCAAATCATGGCCATATGGCCTGTCGGTCACCTCGAGTGCATCCCCAGACTTGCTGGCGGGTAAGGCGGAATGTCGCAGCCCCTGGCAGGATTGTCGCACCCCCGGGGCAGGCCGCCTCAAGGTTGCAGCGCAGCATTGAACGCGCCTCTTGCGGGTGATCCTGCCGTGTGACTCAACCGACACGGTCGGCGTGCGCAGCCGACGTCGCGTGAGGCCTTTGTGGCGAGCGCCAATGTGCCCTATGAACCCTGCCGACCTGTGGAGCCGACGACCATGACCGCTGACACCCCCCCCGACCGCCTCGCCACCAATCCTGACAGCCCCCACTATGACGAGGCCGTCCTGGCGCGGGGCGTCGGCGTCCGCTTCAAAGGCGTCGATAAGAACAATGTCGACGAATATTGCGTCAGCGAGGGCTGGGTGCGGCTGGCGGTCGGCAAGACCCTCGATCGCAAGGGCAACCCCGTGACGGTCAAGCTTCAGGGCGAGGTCGAGCCCTATTTCCGCGACGCCGACGCCTAGGGTCGCGCAACACCCCGTTGGGTGGAGCAGGCGGTCAGATAAACGCAACGCGGTAGTCAATTAAGCTGAATGGGTTGTTGCCCATATGTCAGCCTTTAGTGGCGACCATATTACTCAAAACGTGTATTTGAGGCGCGGCCGGCCCGCGGAAATAAACACCTGATTTACCCCAACCTGACACACGCGATGCGAGATATTTGTCGCGTATCGGTTGGAGTAAACGTTCGTGCATCGGTTCAAGATTTCCACGCGTATCGTAACTGGATTTCTATTTCTGCTTGCGCTGATGACGGGGCTGACCATCGGGTCCATCGCCCAGGTCAATCAGGTCAAGGACAACCTCGCCCAGATCAATCAGGTCAACAGCGTCAAACAGCGCTACGCGATCAACTTCCGCGGCAGCGTTCACGACCGGGCCATCGCCATCCGTGACGTCGTGATCCTGGAGGACCCCGCCCAGGTTCAGGCGCAGTTGGACCTCATCGAGAAGCTCGCCGCGGACTACGCCGAAAATGAAGCCCTGATGGCCGACATGATGGCCTCGGCGTCGGCTGATGAGCAGCAGATCATCACCGAAATCGCCGCCATCCAGGCGCGGACCAACCCTTTGGTCGCCCAGGTGATCGACCTGCAGGCCCAGGGCCAGAATGAGGCCGCCCGCACCTTGCTCAACAGCGAGGTTGGCCCGTTGTTCGGCGAATGGCTGAAAATCATCAACGTCTTCATCGACCTGCAGGAGTCCCGCAACCAGGCCGTCGGCGGCCAGGTGGAGAAGGCGGCCAGCGGGTTCCAGACCCTCGCCCTCACCTCCCTGCTGGGCGCAGCCCTGCTGGCGGTTCTGGCCTCCTGGCTCACCACCCGCTCCATCACCCAGCCCGTCGACCGCCTGTCGCGGGTCATGGCCGCCCTGGCTGGCGGGGACTACCGTGTGCCGGTGTCAGAGACTGAGCGTGGCGATGAGATCGGCGCCATGGCCCGCACCGTCGAGGTCTTCCGCCAGAACGGGCTCAAGGTCGCCGAGCTCACCGCGGCCGAAACCGCCCGCGACGCCGCCGCGGCCGCCGAACGGCAGGCCCATGAGGCCCAACGCGCCGAGGCCGCCCGCGCCCAGGCCCTGGTTGTTCAGACCCTCGCCGAGGGTCTGGAAAACCTGTCCGCCGGCAAGCTGGACTTCACCCTCGATGCCCCCTTCCCCGAGGCCTACGAAGGTCTGCGCGCCAACTTCAACACCGCCATCGCCCGGCTGCACGACACCATCGCCACCCTCGACGCGTCCACCAGCAGCCTGCGCAGCAGCGCCCAGGAGGTCAGCTCCGGGGCCGACGAGCTGTCCCGCCGCACCGAGCAGCAGGCGGCCAGTCTGGAAGAGACCGCGGCGGCCCTGGAGCAGATCACGGTCACGGTCAGCAAGACGGCTGATGGGGCTCGACAGGCGCACGGGGTGGTCAATGCGGCTCGGGCCGACGCCCAGACCTCGGGCGAGATCGTCGCCGACGCCGTGGCGGCCATGGGCCAGATCGAGGCCTCGGCCAATCAGATCAGCCAGATCATCGGCGTGATCGACGAAATCGCCTTCCAGACCAACCTCCTGGCTCTGAACGCAGGGGTCGAGGCCGCCCGGGCCGGCGAGGCTGGCCGCGGCTTCGCCGTGGTCGCCTCCGAAGTCCGCGCCCTCGCCCAGCGTTCGGCCGAGGCGGCGAAGGAGATCAAATCGCTGATCTCCAATTCCGCCCAGCAGGTGGGAGCCGGCGTCGAGCTGGTCGGGAAGACCGGCGAGGCCCTGCGGCGTATCGCCAGCCAGGTCAGCCAGATCACCGACCTCGTGACCGAGATCGCCGCCAGCGCCCAGGAGCAGGCCTCGGGCCTGGCCCAGGTGAATACGGCGGTCAGTCATATGGATCAGATGACCCAGCAGAACGCCGCCATGGTCGAAGAATCCACCGCCGCCAGCCGCACCCTGTCGGATCAGTCGGCTGAACTGGCCCAGCTGGTC
>JAHUZY010000212.1 GCA_019264505.1 Phenylobacterium sp.
CGACGCCCCAGAGGACCTTGCCAAACAGGCGGGGTCCGGGTTTCGCCGCTGACTGATCGCTCATATGTCCGACAAAGCCTCCGATACACCGCAACACGACGTCCATATGGCGAAGGCCGAGCCCTCCGGCCAGGGTCAGGCCATGTGGGGCGGACGATTTTCCGCCAAGCCCGCCGACCTGATGCAGGCGATCAACGTCTCCATCGGCTTCGACAAGCGTCTGGCGCCCCAGGATCTGGCCGGCTCGCGAGCGCATGCGGCGATGCTGAAGGCCCAGGGGGTCATATCGGCTGAGGACGAGGCGGCCATCCAGGGGGGCCTTGCTCGCATCGAGGCCGAGATCGCCGACGGGAGCTTCCCCTTCCGCGATGAATACGAAGACATCCACATGAATGTGGAGGCCCGCCTGCGCGAGCTGATCGGGCCGGCGGCCGGGCGGCTGCACACGGCGCGCTCGCGCAACGACCAGGTGGCGCTGGACTTCCGCATGTGGGTCCGCGAGGCCTGTCATCGCACGGCCGGGCAGCTCCAGGCCCTGCAGCGGGCCCTGGTGGCCCAGGCCGAGGCCCATGCTGAGACCCTGATGCCGGGCTTCACCCACCTGCAGCCGGCCCAGCCGGTGACCTTCGGCCACCACCTGATGGCCTATGTGGAAATGTTCGGCCGTGACGCCTCGCGCTTCACCGACGCCGCGATCCGCATGAACGAATGCCCCCTGGGCGCCGCGGCCCTGGCCGGCTCGCCCTTCCCCATCGACCGGCACGCCACGGCCAAGGCCCTGGGCTTTGCACGGCCCACCGCCAATTCCCTCGACAGCGTCTCTTCCCGCGACTTCGCGCTCGAAGCCCTGGCGGCCGGCGCCATCTGCGCCACGCACCTGTCGCGGCTGGCCGAGGAGATCGTGATCTGGATGACGCCGCAGTTCGGCTTCATCGCCCTGTCGGACGCCTTCACCACCGGCTCGTCCATCATGCCGCAGAAGAAGAACCCGGACGCCGCTGAACTCGTCCGGGCCAAGGCCGGCCGCATGCTGGCGGCCTTCACCCAGCTGACCGTAGTGATGAAGGGCCTGCCGCTGGCCTATTCCAAGGACATGCAGGAGGACAAGGTCCCGACCTTCGAGGCCTTCGACGTGCTGGACCTGTCGCTGGGCGCCATGACCGGCATGGTCGCCGACCTGACCCCGAACGCTGCGCGGATGGCGGCCGCCGCCGGCGCCGGCTTCTCCACCGCCACCGATCTCGCCGACTGGCTGGTGCGAACTCTCGACATGCCGTTCCGCGACGCCCACCACATCACCGGCGCTGCGGTGAAGCGGGCCGAGCAGCTGGCTTGTGATCTGGCCGACCTGCCCCTGGACGAGATGAAGGCCCTGGACCCGCGCATCGGCTCAGGCGTTTATGAGGTCCTGACACCGGCCGCATCCGTGGCCAGCCGCAAAAGCTATGGCGGCGCCGCTCCCGACCAGGTTCGCAACCAGGTCGCCCGCTGGAAGGACTTGCTGAAATGAAGCTCCGCGCCCCGCTTTTCCTGGCCCTGGCCAGCACCCTGGCCCTGGCCGCCTGCGGCAAGGCCGGCGCCCTCGATCGTCCGCCGCCCCTGTGGGGCGATCCGGCCACCGGCGAGGTGGTCGGTCCGCGGCCGGCCGCCGGCAAGCCGGTGGACACGGTCGATCCCCGCACCCGGTCCACAAACCCCGCGCCGTCGCGCACCCTGCCCATCGATGGGACCTCGTCCAATCCGAGCTCGTCTGGACCGCAGGGCGCCCTGCCCGACCCTTACGCCAATCCCCGATGAACCACTTCGAGCTGCGGGACGGCGAACTGTACTGTGAGGACGTCCCCCTGGCGGCCATCGCCGAGGCGGTGGGCACGCCGGTCTATGTCTATTCCACCGCCACCTTCGAGCGGCACTACACCGTCCTGCGCGAGGCCCTGGAGGCCGAAGGCGTGCGCGATCCGCTGATCGCGTTTGCGGTGAAGGCCAATTCCAACCTTGCCGTGCTCAGGACGCTGGCGAAGCTCGGCGCCGGGGCCGACACGGTGTCCGAGGGCGAGATCCGCCGGGCGCTCGCCGCCGGCGTGCCGCCCGAGCGCATCGTCTTTTCCGGGGTCGGCAAGACCCGCTCCGAGATCGCCTTCGCCCTGGAAGCCGGGGTCTGCGAAATCAATGTGGAGTCCGAACCGGAAATGCTGGCCATCGCCCAGGTGGCGCAAAGCCTGGGCAGGCGCGCCACCATCGCCTTCCGGGTCAATCCCGATGTGGCGGCCGGCGGCCACGCCAAGATCGCCACCGGCAAGTCGGAGAACAAGTTCGGCGTCTCCTTCGCCGAGGCCGAGCGGCTCTATGCTCAGGCCTCCAATAACGCCTGGCTGAAGCCCGTCGGCGTGGCCTGCCATATCGGCAGCCAGATCACCGATCTTGCCCCCATGGCCGAGGCCTTCGAAAAGATGGCCGGCCTCGTCCGTCGCCTGAAGGGCGAGGGGCTGCATGTGGAGCGGCTGGATCTCGGCGGCGGCCTGGGCGTGCCCTATTTCAACCAGCCCGAACCGCCCTCGCCCGCCGACTACGCCAAGGTGGTGGCGAAGGCGACCCGTGGCCTGGATGTGACGCTGGCCTTCGAACCTGGCCGGGTGATCGCAGCCAACGCCGGGGTGCTGCTGGCCCAGGTCGTCCACGTGCATGAGCGGCCCGAGGGCCGGCGCTTCCTGGTCCTGGACGCGGCCATGAACGACCTGTTGCGGCCGGCCATGTACGACGCCTATCACGACATCCGCGCGGTCAATCCCCGCGAAGGCGAGGCCAGGCCCTACGACGTGGTCGGCCCCGTCTGCGAGACCGGCGACACCTTCACCCGGGATCGCGCCCTGCCCGCC
>JAHUZY010000235.1 GCA_019264505.1 Phenylobacterium sp.
GCGCTTTCGGTGGCGCTCACCGCCTTGCCCAGAGCCCGGGCGGCTTCGAACCGGCTGGCCAGGCTTTCGGTGAGCCGCTTGGCCTCTTCGGGCGGCATAGCCGCCAGCATGGCGGACAGGGCGCGCTCCTTCATGGCCGCGGCGATAGGCAGGCGCACGGAATCGTCCAGCACCGTCATGCGGGCGGCGGAGTCCTTGGGCTTCATGCCTTCGAACACCTTCACCATGCGGGCGACCTCGGCGTTCTCGCGCACCTCGGCCTCGCCCATCAGACCTTCGATGTCGGTCTTCAGACCGTTCAGCGCCTTGACCTTGGCGTCCAGCTTGGCTTCGGCCGCCGCCATCAGGGCCAGTTGCGTCTCCATCGACTGCTCGCGGGCGTCCAGCTGGCCGCGGCGCTCACCGAGGGATTGCAGGACCTGCAGCTCGGCGGGCGACAGGCCGGCCTCCCGGGCCAGTTCCGCAGCCGTCGGCGCGCAGGCGGCGACCGGCTTGGGCATGGTGGACTTGGCGACCGCGTCGGCGCCCTCGCCAGTGGCGGCGGCCTCATCGGCGCCATCGCCGGCGCCCTCCCCGGTCTTGCCAGCCCCTTCGCCACCCGCCTCCTGGGCGAAGGCGCGGGCGCCAGACAGCAGGTCAGGCAGGGCCTGGGCGCCGGCCAGGGCGTTGACCACCAGAACGCCGCCAATGGCGACGCCGACGATGGGCAGGATGCGGGGGACGGACTTCATCGACGGCCTCGGCTCAGATAGCCCTCGGCCTCAGCCGGGGGCGTGTCGAACAGGTCTTCTTCAAGGGCCCGCGCCATCTTCGACAGCGGGCGGGACGGACGGGGGATCGGCGCGATCTCGCGATCGGGTTCGGCCCGAGGCCGCGGGGGCCGGAGCTCATGGGCGCCGGACAGCAGAGCGCCGAGCCGACGCTCGGCGGCGCGCTCGGCCTCCTCGGCCTCCAGCAGGCCAGGACCTTCACGGACCTGGCGCTCCAGACGCGCGCTGAGCTGACGGGCCTCCGACACGCGGTCGCCGAGGGTCTCGGCCGCCTCGTCGGTGGCCGCCCGAAGGTCCGCCAGACCCTGCTCGGCGCGACGGGCGGCGGCGTCCAGCTCGGCCACGGCCAGGGCGAAGCCCTCATGGCTGTCGCGCAGGGCCTTGAGGCGCCTGTTCAGCCGCCAGCCCATGATCAGGGCCGCCGCCAACAGGACCGCCAGCAGGAGGTTCATGGAGATCGCCACCAGACTCATCAGATCCTCTGCACGGCTTTGCGGGCCTGCGGCGAGAGGGGAGCCTCGACGCGGACGGCGATGTTGTGATTGCGGCGACCCATGTGGCCGCGGGTCAGGGGGATGGTCCCGGCCCGCAGCTCCACCGGGCTCTCAGGCGTGGCGTTGAGCACGATGGTTTCGCCCACCTGCAGGTCGAGCAGCCGCTGAAGCGGAATCTGCAGCTCGTCCAGGACGCAGCGGACCTCCATCTGGGTGGTCCAGAGTTCGGTGGCCAGGTGGCCTTCCCAGATATTGTCGCGGCCGAACTTCTCACCCATGAACTGCTGCAGCAGCATCTTGCGGATGGGCTCAAGCGTCGCATAGGGCAGCAGCAGCTCGATGCGCCCGCCGCGGTCTTCCATGTCGATGCGCAGCTTCACCAGGATGGCGGCGTTGGCCGGCCTGGCGATGGCGGCGAAGCGGGGGTTGGTTTCCAGCCGGTCGAGCACGAAGGACACCGGCGTCAGGGGCTCGAAGGCCGCCCGCGCATCGGCCAGCACCACCTCGACCATCCGCTGGACCAGCACCCGCTCGATGGTGGTGTAGGGCCGGCCCTCGATCCGCATGGCCGCGGTGCCGCGGCGACCGCCCAGCAGCACGTCGACGATGGAGTAGATCAGGTTGGAGTCGACCGTCAGCAGGCCGTAATTCTCCAGCTGCTCGGCCTTGAACACCGCCAGGATGGCCGGCAGCGGGATCGAGTTCAGATAGTCCCCGAACCGGATCGACGAGATGTTGTCGAGGCTGACCTCGACATTGTCCGAGGTGAAATTGCGCAGGCTGGTCGTCATCAACCGCACCAGGCGGTCGAAGACGATCTCAAGCATCGGCAGGCGCTCATAGGAGACCAGGGCCGAATTGATGATCGCCCGGATGCCGGTGCGCTCGGACGCCTCATCGTCGGAGAGATCAAAGCCGAGAAGGCTGTCAATCTCATCCTGATTGAGGATGCGCTCGGTCCCGGCGAAGGGATCGGCCTCGCCGCCTGCGCCCCAGGCGTCGGCGCCGTTGTCTGCGGACATGTCGTTGTCGTCTGCCATGGCGAAAGCTCAACCGAGGACCCGGGGGTCGTCAGTTGATGAGCATCTCCTCGATCAGGACGGCGTTCACCTTGGCGGGCGCGATGACCAGATTGACCCGGCGCAGGATCTCCATGCGCAGCTGGTAGCTGCCCTGGCTGCCCGACAGATCCTCGGGCCGCAGCTCGCGCAGGAAGGTCTGGAACATGTCCTGCAGGCGGGGCAGATTCGGATCCAGTTCGCCGGCCACCGTATCGTCGGGAAGCTCGAGGGTCAGGCGCAGCTTGAGGAAGGTCGCCTTGCCCTCAGGCGTCTGCATGTTCACCACGATGTCGGGCATGGTGTAGAAGACCACCCCGTCGGGGCCGGGGCGGATCACCGCCGGGCTCGCGGGCGCCTCGCCCTCCTTACCCTTGCCCTTGCCCTTCTCTTCCTTGCCGCCCTTTTCGGCCTTCTTGTCCTTCTCCGCGGGGGCCTCGCCCTCGGCGGCCGGCTTGGGCTTGAGGAACACGAACGCCGCCGCGCCCCCGCCGCCCAGGACCACCAGGGCGCCGACGCCGGCGATGATCAGAAGCTTGAGCGGCGGCTTCTTCTTGCCGGGCGCACCTTCGCCGTCGACGGCGTTTTCGTCGCCATCGACAGGGGCTTCCTTGTCCTTTTTGTCCTTGGACTTGGCCACGCGCGCGGCTCCTTAGAATCTTACCCCTCACCCATGCGACAGCGGTGGTTAAGGATAGGTTTTTACACCTGTTAACGGGGGCCGATCCTGCCCGGCAGTTTCCGCCACAGGGTCGAAATTAACCTTCTTAAATATTGTAATTGCTCGTCTTTTTAGCTGGCCCAAAGCTTGCAGGCGTCAGGTGAGAAATCCTGTCGCACCCAGGGAGGCGAGCAGATGGACAATGCGGTTTATGTCGGCCTGTCTCGCCAGCTGGTGTTGCGGCGCGAGCTGGACCTGATCGCCAACAACGTGGCCAACGCCGATACGGTCGGCTTCAAGGTCGAGTCCCTGATGGCCCGCACCGAGCCCGGCGCTCCGGCCTCCAATGCAGGCGCCCCGCGTCCGGTGAAGTTCGTCATCGACGGCGGCGTGGCCCGGGACTTCACCCAGGGAAGCCTGTTCAGCACCGGCTCTGACCTCGACCTCGGCATCGAGGGTGAGGGCTTCTTCGAGATCACCACCGACGAGGGGCCCCGCTACACCCGCGACGGACGTTTCCGGCTGGATGAGCTCGGCCGCATCACCAACCAGGCCGGGCAGCCGGTGTCCGGCGAGGGCGGCGGCGAGATCGTCGTCAATCCGGAAGACGGTCAGGTCAAGATCGGTCCTGACGGGACCATCAGCCAGGGTGAGAACCCGATCGGCCGCATCTCCGTCGTCCGGTTCGATGATCTGTCGGTGCTGGAAAAGACCGGCGACAACCTGCTGCGCAACACCGCCAACCTGCAGCCCGAGGCCGCCCCCGACGTGCGGGTCCGCCAGGGCATGCTGGAAAGCTCCAACGTCAAACCCATCCTGGAGATCACCCGGCTGATCGAGGTCACCCGGGCCTATGAGAGCATCACCAAGATGATGGAATCCTCCGCCGACCTGTCCCGCCGCGCTGTCGAGCGCATGGGCCGGGCGAACTAGATTACTTAGGGAAGGTCTTCACCATGCAGGCGCTCCGCACCGCAGCGACGGGCATGTCAGCCCAACAGCTGAACGTCGAGGTCATCTCGAACAACATCGCCAACATGAACACGGTGGGCTTCAAGAAGCAGCGCGCCGAGTTTCAGGACCTGCTCTACCACACCCTTGAGCGGGCCGGCGCCATGGCCGCCGAAGGCGCCATCGTGCCCACCGGCGTGCAGATCGGCGGCGGCGTGAAGGCCGGTTCGGTCTATCGGATCACCGAGCAGGGCGCCGTCACCCAGACGGGCAATCCCTACGACCTGGCCATTGAGGGCCGCGGCTTCTTCCAGGTGCTGATGCCATCAGGCGAGACGGCCTATACCCGGGCCGGCAACCTGTCGCTGAACGCCGATGGCCTACTGGTCACCGAGGACGGCTACACGATCCAGCCGGCGATCAACGTGCCGGGTGACGCCACCGCCATCTCGGTCTCGAAGACCGGTCAGGTCCAGGCGGTCCGCGCCGGCCAGACCGAGGCCGAGGTGGTCGGCCAGATCGAACTGGCCAACTTCGTCAACGAGGCTGGTCTGAACGCCATCGGCGACAACCTGCTGATGGAGACCGCCGCCAGCGGCCCGGCCAATGTGGGCGCCCCCGGCGCGGACGGCTTCGGCAACCTGCTGCAAGGCTACACCGAGGCCTCCAATGTGGACGCTGTCACCGAGATCACCGCCCTGATCGTCGCCCAGCGGGCCTACGAGATGAACTCCAAGGTCATCTCCGCCGCCGACGAGATGCTGCAAGCCGCGAACGCGGTGAAGTGATGACCCTGATCCGCCCCCTCCTTCTCGCCGCGGCGCTCTGGGTCGGTTGCGCCCCGGCTGTCCTGGCTGCGCCCTCCGTCACCCTGAAGGCCGAGGTCTACGATTCCGACGGCGTCGTCACCCTGGGCGATCTGTTCGACGGGGCGGGCTCGGCCGCCGATGTCCGGGTCGCGGCCAAGCCGGGCCTGAGCGTAGTGCTGGACGCTGGCGCGGTTCAGCAGTTGGCGCGCCGCGCGGGCCTCGACTGGGCCAACGCCCAGGGCATCCGCCGCATCATCGTGCGCACTGGCGCCGAAAGCGGAACCGCCACGGCCGCGGCGGCCCGGTCTGGCAATGTCGAAGTGCTAACCTACGCCCGCAATCTGTCGACCGGCGAGATCGTCCAGCCTGAAGACCTCATCTGGGGCAAGGCGGCCGCAGCGCCCAGCGACGCGGCCCAGGACGCCGAACTGATCATCGGTCTGGCGGCCCGCCGCCCGCTTCGCGCCGGCTCTGTCGTGGCGGCCCGCGACGTCACCGCCCCTCAGGTCATCGCCGCCGGCGACATCGTCACCCTGACCTATGAGGCCGCCGGCATGATGCTGAGCGTCAAGGCCAAGGCCATGGGGCGCGCCGCGCTCGGCGAAGGCTTCGCCGCGCAGAACCTGACCTCCAAGCGCACAGTCCAGGCCGTGGC